>JANXRI010000015.1 GCA_025353085.1 Betaproteobacteria bacterium | reverse complement strand
ACTTCCGGCAGTCGCCGGCTTGTTTTCCGGATTGCCGCCGGCGGGTATTTGGCCGAATGCGCGCTTGAGATCGATGCGTGCGCGCTGACGAGCGGCGTACTCATCCGACAACAGCGCCTGCACCGGTACTTTCACGAATTTCGGATCGCCAACATAAGCTTCGCGATCGCCGAACGCGAGATTCAATGCCTCGGTGACCCTATGCACATAGTCCGGCGAGTTGTGGCCAAGCCTGGAGAGATCAAAGCCGTCGATGATTTTGAGCGTCTCGAGCAGTGAGATGCCCTGGCACCACACATCGCAGGCGTGAACTTCGTAGCCGCGGTAACTGACTTTGAGACTGTCTTCAACCGGCACTTCAAAACCTGCGAGATCCGCTTTGGTAAGAAAACCGTCGTTCTGTGCATGATAGGCGGCGGCGGCTTCGGCAATCGGGCCGCGATAAAAGAAGTCGTGCGCCGCGCGCAGTTTCTTGTCGCGGTCGCCGCGCATCGTGCGCTCGGCGTCTATCATGCCGGCGATGCTGCGGCCGAGGTCTTGCTGGCGGAAAAGCTCACCATAACGCGGTGGCCGATCGCCCGGCACAAAAATGCGCGCGCTATCGGGCCAGCGCCGGTATTGATCCTGTGCGCCATTCAGGTTGTTCGCCAGAAACGGATACACCGCATAACCGTCGCGCGCCAGTTCCATCGCCGGTGTTGCCGCCTGCTCGAACGAAATCGTGCCGTAGCGCCGCAACGCTTCGATATGCGTCGCGGGTGCGGCGGGCATCACGGTGCGCAGCAGTCCTTCCGGTATTGATTTCCCGTCGCCGGCTGCGAAGAGCCGGTTTATATCGGTCGCGGCAGGCCAGTAACCAAGACCGGCGAGCGAGATGACGCGGTCTTCTTTGGCAAGATAAATCAAGGTCGGCGCGACGCCGGCAAAACTCACGATGTCCGGCTGCAACACGGCGAGCGCCATTGCCGCGGTGACGCCGGCATCGACTGCGTTACCGCCCGCGTCGAGCACGCGCATCGAGGCGAGCGCGGCAAGATAATGACCGCACGCAATCGCGTGCTGACGGCCGATTACGGTGGGGCGCATGCTTGCCGCGCTGATCGCAAGTGACATCCGGCGCTGTGCCATGATTCCTATCCCCGCTCAGCGAGCGTCTTGCCGCCAATGCCCCACGCGGTCTTCTCGATATCCTGCACCGTGATCCACACCGAGTCGGGCTTGACCCCGAGGGCATCAACGAAGGCCTGCGTGACTTTTTCGATCAGCAATTTCTTCCTGGCGTCGTCGCGTCCGGCGGCAATGTATAGTTGGGCGAGCGGCATGCGAAATCTCCGTGAATTAGGATTAAGGATTTTACACCGCGTTTATTGCGCCATTGCCCGCGACGGTGTAGGTATGCTTTCTGCTGTATACACTGAGTTTGTTTAAACAGGGAGTCTGTAGCATGCGGCGATCGACGGGTTTGATGGTATGCGCGTTCACTATGCTGGCTGCGCATCCAGTGCAGGCGCAGAACTGGCCGACGAAGTCACTGCGGTTTATCAGCCCGTTCGCACCTGGCGGCGGCGCTGACATCACCTCGCGCGTCATCGCGCAAAAGCTCGCCGAGTCTCTCGGCCAGCAGGTGCTGGTCGATAACCGAGGCGGCGCGGGCGGCATGATAGGGGTGGATATGGGCGCAAAGGCGCCGCCCGACGGTTACACGATGGTGCTCGGCACGATCGGACCGATCGCGATCAATCCGAGTCTCTACAGCAAGATGCCGTACGATCCGGTTAAGGACCTGATCCCCGTCACGCTCGCGGCAGATGCATTGAATGTGCTCGTGGTGCATCCGGCATTGCCGGTCAAAAACGTTAAGGAACTCGTCGCGCTCGGCAAGGCGCGCCCGAATCAACTCAACTACGGGTCATCGGGCCCGGGTGCGACCGACCATCTCGCCGGCGAACTCTTTAATATGCTCACCGGAACGAAAATGGTGCACGTGCCGTACAAAGGCGGTGCGCCGGCAATGCTCGATCTGATGGCGGGCAACGTGCAAATTATTTTTTCGACCGTGTCGACGGCGATCGGTCAGATCAAGGGCGGCAAAATCCGCGCGCTCGGCATGACCGGTAACAAGCGCTTTGTGCTGATGCCCGATTTGCCGACCATCGCCGAAGCGGGCGTGCCGGGATTTGCGGTCAACAACTGGTATGGCGTATTCCTTCCCACCGGGACACCGAAAGAGATTGTCGCGCGCCTGAATACCGAAATCGTGAAGGTGCTGAATCTGGCGGATGCAAAACAGCGGTTGCTCGAATCGGGCATCGAGGCGACGCCCAGCACGCCCGACCAGTTCGCGACTTACATTCAAAGCGAAACGAAGAAGTGGGCGAAGGTCGTCAAGGATGCGAACGTCAAGGTCGAATAGTAACGCAGGCGCTGCCTGCACTCGTTTGACGGCAGGCGGGGCACTTGCGCAACCCTGATGCGTCTGCAATTCAGCCTGCGACGACCTTGACTTCAGTCGTCACTGAGTTGGCGATGAAGCATTCCTTGTGCGCCTTATCGTGCAGCCATTCCAGATCGGCCGCAGCCGGCTGTTTCGCGCCGCTGTAAACGATCGCCGGGTGCAACTCGACGCGCGTGATCGCAAGCTTGCCATTGGCATTCTTCTCGAGATGCCCGACCGCTGCATCTTCGTAGCTGTCGACGATGAAACCCTTATTCGATGCGAGTGCCAAAAACGTCAGCATATGGCAACTCGATAGCGCGGCGACAAACGCCGCTTCGGGGTCGACGCGCTGCGGGTTGCCGAGATAGGCGGGCGCCGCCGAGCCGGGCACCTCGACGCCATTGGGGAAGCGCCATACATGATCTCGCGGATATGTTTTGTAGCCGAAGTCGGCGCCGTTACGCGCCCAGATTACGTTCGCTTTGTGTTCGGACATGAGTCGCTCCGCTTGGTGATTCGGTGATTCGGTGATTCGGTGATTCAGTGAACAGGTGATTAGGTGATTAGGTGATTCAGTGATTAGGGGATTTAGTGATTAGGGGATTTAGTGATTAGGTGATTGAGTGATTAGGTGATTCGGTGATTAGGTGATTGGGTGATTGGGTGATTGAGTGATTAAGGCTGTGCTCAATCACTCAATCCCCCAATCACGCAATCACTCAATCACCAATCACGCAATTACCAATCACCGAATCACTAAAAACCAACGGCTTGCCCATCGGTGCGCCGCTCGGAAGCGGCGAGATAGCCGTCGTCCATCTTATAAATCAACTGCGCGCGCCCGAAGTCCGGGCTCCAGCGGTCGGCCTGCGTGATGTTATGACCGCGGCG
>JANXRI010000431.1 GCA_025353085.1 Betaproteobacteria bacterium | reverse complement strand
GTCGCCGCAAAGCCGGGCGCGCTCACGTAAACGATCAGGGGCGCCGCCGCAATCCCGATCAGCGTGACCACCGCCAGCGCGAGCGCGAGCAATCCGGAGACGTGATCGACCAACATGCGCGCGTCCGCATCGCCGCGCCGGTTTTTGTATTCCGCAAATATCGGCACGAAAGCCTGCGAAAATGCACCTTCTGCGAACAGGCGGCGCAGCAGATTCGGTATCTTGAACGCGACAAAAAACGCGTCGGTCGCGAGGCCCGCGCCAAATGCGCGCGCGACGACGGTATCGCGGACAAATCCTAAAATTCGCGACACCAGGGTCATGCTGCTGACCGCCGCGAGAGCTTTCAGTAAGTTCATTGGTCAGGGGGAAGTGGAACGAGGCAAAACGCTTGATTCTTCTTGCTAAACGGGCGCAACGCTCTTATCATAGCGCCCTTTTTCACCACCGGTTTGTGGAGTCAATATGGCCAATATAGCATCCGCCCGCAAAGCAGCACGCCAGAGCGAAAAACGCCGCGTGCTCAACGCAAGTCAGCGCTCCGAACTGCGCAGCGCGATCAAGCGTGTGCGTAAAGCGATTGAAGCAGGCGACAAAGTCGCGGCGCGAGCAGTCCTGCGTGAATCGGCCAAGGTGCTCGATTCGATCGCCGATAAAAAAATCGTGCACAAGAACAAAGCCTCGCGTCATAAAAGCCGCCTGTCTGCCGCCATCAAGGCGATGGCTTAATCGAATCGAATTGTTACCCCGCTGCCGGCCTGCCGGTGGCACGCTTTAATTCAGACTGCACGCTTGGGACAGGCTCCGATTACAGAAAACGTCACACGCAGAGATCTCTGGCATCGCTACACGTTCATGTCCGTGTAACCGGTCGAGCAGCGCTTAGGAAATCAGCGCAACCAGGGTTGCGCATCTTGACTCCGATAGCATCGGCGTCCTTGCGCAGCGGCAAGTTCCGCGCCTACCGCGATCCCATCTATTAACACTGCGTAATGTCCCGGTGGCGCCGCGTGGACGCCGCCAAAATTTAGCTTGCGTCGCGCCTGCTGTTTGGATAAGTATAGGCGTTGTATAAGTCTTGGATAAGCGAGTGAACACACGGCGGCGGCAGCCGCCGTATTGTTTTCAAGGGTGGATTTTTCATGTCACACGTAATGCACACCTATAAACGGCTGCCCGTCACGTTCGAGCGCGGTGAGGGATGCTGGCTGTGGGATAAACAGGGCAAGCGATATCTCGACGCGCTTGCCGGCATTGCCGTGGTCGGACTCGGCCACAGTCATCCGCGCTTTGTGCAGGCGCTCACCGCCCAGGCAGCGAAGCTCATCCACACCTCCAATGTGTATGAAATCGAACACCAGGAAGCGCTGGGCGACCGTCTGGCGTCGATCTCGGGCATGGACGAGGTGTTTTTCTGTAACTCAGGCTGCGAGGCGAATGAAGCCGCGATCAAAATCGCGCGTCTCTATGGCCACCATAAAGGCATCGAGATGCCCGCCATCATCGTCATGGAAAAAGCTTTTCACGGCCGCACGATCGCAACGCTCTCGGCGACCGGCAGCCGCAAAGTGCAGGCCGGCTTTGAGCCGCTGGTGCCGGGCTTCGCGCGCGTGCCGTTCGATGATTTTGCCGCAATCAAGAAGGTCGCCGAGAGCAATCGCAATGTCGTCGCCGTACTGGTCGAATTGATTCAAGGCGAAGGCGGCATCAACATCTGCCACCCCGAGTATCTGCACGGTCTGCGCAAAATCTGCGATGCCAACGGCTGGCTGCTGATGCTCGACGAAGTGCAAAGTGGCGTCGGGCGCACGGGCAAATGGTTCGCGTTTCAGCACGCGGGTGTGAAGCCTGATGTCATGACGCTGGCGAAAGGCCTGGCTTCGGGCGTGCCAATCGGCGCGTGCATTGCCGCGGGCCCGGCCGCCGGCGTATTCAAGCCCGGCAATCACGGCTCGACTTTCGGCGGCAATCCGCTGGCGTGCGCAGCGGCGCTTGCCACGCTCGACATCATCGAACAGGACCAACTGATGGCGAATGCCGTCGCCATGGGCGAATTCATCCATGAGGGCTTCGCCGCCCGGCTAAAAGGACTCGCGGGCGTGCGGGACATCCGCAACAAAGGCCTGATGATCGGCATTGAGCTCGCCTATCCATGCGACGAATTAGTTAAAAGCGCGCTCGCCGCCGGGCTTCTGATCAATGTGACCAACGACAACGTAATCCGCCTATTGCCGCCGCTCGTCATCAATCGCGAAGAGGTTGCCCAGGTCGTCGCGATCCTGTCGCCGCTGATCGCCGATTTTCTCGCGCGTAGCAACCCGGCCCCGGCCGCCATTAAAACCGCCTGAGCGGTATGCAGACATCCGCCATGGAACTGCGTCACTACCTCCAGTTTAAAGACTTCAATCGCGACGAGTACGAGTACCTGTTCGCGCGCACGCGCTGGATCAAGGACAAGTTCAAGCGCTACGAGCGCTATCAGCCACTGGTCGACCGCACGCTGGCAATGGTGTTCGAAAAACATTCGACACGCACACGCCTGTCGTTCGAAGCGGGCTTTAACCAGCTCGGCGGCTCTGTCATCACCTTAATGACGCGCGACACGCATATGGGACGCGGTGAGCCGCTCGAAGATGTCGCGCGCGTGATTTCACGCATGGTCGACATCGTGATGATCCGCACGTTCGAGCAAACGATCATCGAGCGCTTTTCTTCGAACTCGCGTGTGCCGGTGATCAACGGACTGACCAATGAATACCATCCCTGCCAGATCATGGGCGATATTTTCACCTACATGGAGCATCGCGGCTCGATCAAGGGCAAGACCGTCGCGTGGATCGGTGACTCGAACAATGTGTGCAACACCTGGCTGCAGGCCGCCAGCATTCTCGATTTCAACGTTCATGTATCGACCCCACCGGGATACGAGGTGGAATCGGCGCGCGCCGGCATTTACGACGACAGCCATTTCGAATCGTTCGCCGACCCGCTGGAAGCCGCACGCGGCGCCGATCTCATCACGACCGACGTGTGGACGAGCATGGGCATGGAAGCCGAGGATGCCGAGCGCAAGCAGGATTTCGAAGACTGGCAGGTCGATGCCGACATGATGCGCATGGCCAAGCCCGACGCTTTGTTCATGCACTGCCTGCCTGCCCACCGCGGCGAAGAAGTCGCCGCCGACGTGATCGATGGCCCGCAAAGCGTCGTCTGGGACGAGGCCGAGAATCGCATGCATGTGCAAAAAGCGCTGATGGAATTCCTGATGCTCGGCCGCACGCTCATCTAAGCGGTTCGGCATGGGTAGCATTGGATTCCCGGGAACTACGCGCCGCCTGGTTGCTTTGTTCATCGTGCTCATCGTGGCAGCATGCGCCGCCCCGCTACCAACTCACGACGCCGAAAAAATCGATCGCGTTCTGGCGCTGATTCAAGAGCGGCTCGGTTACATGGACGACGTTGCGCGCAACAAGTGGAACAGCGGCGCGCCGATCGAAGACCTGCCGCGCGAACGAGAAATCA
>JANXRI010000419.1 GCA_025353085.1 Betaproteobacteria bacterium | reverse complement strand
CTTCGCCGCCCTGCATGAACTAGTCGGCGCCGAATTCATGGCCGGCGTCCCCGGCACCGTTGGCGGCGCGCTGGCAATGAATGCAGGCTGTTATGGCGGTGAAACCTGGGGCATCGTCGAGAGCGTTACCACGCTGGATCGCACCGGCCTGTTGCGCCAGCGTACGCCGGCGAATTACGAAATCGGTTATCGCCGCGTGATCCTGCGACACGGCGCGGAAGAATGGTTTGTCGCAGCGCGGTTCAAGCTGCTGCCCGGTGACGGCGCCAAATCGCGCTCGACGATCAAAGCGCTGCTTGAGCGGCGCATCGCCGCGCAACCGCTCAATCTGCCGAACGCGGGCTCGGTATTTCGCAATCCTCCGAACGACTATGCCGCACGCCTGATCGAAGCGTGCGGCCTCAAAGCCCGCGTGGTAGGCGGCGCGATGATTTCTGACAAGCACGCCAACTTCATCGTCAATACCGGCGGCGCGCGCGCGGCCGACATCGAAACATTGATCGAGCTCGCACATGCCGCGGTGAAAGAAAAATTTAATATCGAACTCGAACGTGAAGTGCGCATTGTGGGTGAATCATGAGTGTCAAGCAGCTCGATCCGGGCAGCTTTGGCAAAGTTGCCGTGCTGATGGGCGGCAAATCGGCCGAGCGCGAAATTTCGCTGATGTCGGGTCAGAACGTGCTCGAAGGCCTGCGCCGGGGCGGCGTCGATGCGCATGCTTTCGACCCTGCGCAACGCGAGTTGTCAGAGCTCAAGCGTGAGGGTTTTAGCCGCGTGTTCATCATTCTGCACGGCCGCTATGGCGAAGATGGCACGGTGCAGGGCGCGCTTGAGACGATGGGCATTCCGTATACCGGCAGCGGCGTGATGGCATCCGCGCTGTGCATGGATAAATTGCGCACCAAGCTGATCTGGCGCGCGACGGGCATCCAGACGCCGCGCCACGTCGTGCTGTCGGCGGCGAGCGACTGGGCGGCGGTTGGCGGAGAGTTGGGACTGCCATTGATCGTGAAGCCGGTGCACGAAGGTTCGAGCATCGGGCTCACCAAAGTGACCAGCGCGGAAAAAATCGAAGCGGCGTACGAGCTGGCGGCGAAATGCGACACGCTCGTGATCGCCGAAGCGTTCATCAGCGGGCGAGAACTTACCGCCGCGTTTCTTCACGACCGCGCGTTGCCGTTGATCCGCATCGAGGCGCCGCAGGGTAATTACGATTATCAGAATAAATACTTCAGCGACGACACGAAGTATCACTGCCCGAGTGGGTTGCCTCCTGAGCAAGAAAGTGATTTGCAGGTTACGGTCATGCGGGCGGCCGTCGCGCTGGGCTGCGCCGGCTGGGGACGCGCGGATCTCATGCTGCACGATGACGGCCAGGCGTTTCTGCTTGAAATGAATACCGCACCGGGCATGACCGGGCATTCGCTGGTGCCGATGGCGGCCCGCGCGGCCGGTATCGAATTCGACGAGCTCGTGCTGAAAATCCTGGAGCTTGCGCATGTGGGATAGGCCAGACGCGCTCAACGGGATTTCGAACACGCTGTTCGCGGCGACGTTCGTGCTCGTCGGCTATGCGGCCTTGCATTTCGCGATGCGGCTGCCGATATTTCCGTTGCGTGAAGTGCGAATCACGCATGCGCTCGGGCATGTGACCGCCGCGCAAATCGAGGCCGCCGTCGCACGCGAAGTTAACGGAAATTTTTTCACGCTCGATCTCGAGCGGGCACGCACGGGATTTGAAAAGTTACCCTGGGTGCGCAAGGTGAACGTGCGGCGCCAGTGGCCGGACCGGCTCGACGTTTCGCTCGAAGAACATGTGCCGTTGGGCCGCTGGCATGCCGATGCGCTCGTCAACACTTATGGGGAAGTGTTTGGGGGGGCGTTCGACGGTACGCCCGCCCGCGAACTGCCGCTATTCGTCGGACCGCCCGGCAGTGCGAGGGAAATCGCCATTCAATACGCGTACTTCAGCCGCAGTCTCGCGACCCTAAGATTGGCGCCCGTGCAGGTGCAGGTGTCGCCGCGCCGCGCGTGGCAAGTGCGGCTTTCGAGCGGCACGACCTTGCAGCTCGGCCGCGAGCATGTCGAAGCGCGGCTTGACCGATTTGTTGCCGCTTACGAGCGCACCGTCGGACGCCTGCAGCGGCGGCTCAACTATGTCGACTTGCGTTACCCGAACGGCTTTGCGGTCGGCATACCCGAACTCGCACGCGAGCAAACCGATAAACCGCTCGCGCGCAAAACGCCGCGCTCGACAGGCTGAGGATCAAGAGGAACGGATGAGCAAGGCCAAGGAAACCAAAAAGCTGATCGTCGGCCTCGACATCGGCACGTCCAAGATCGCGGCGATCGTTGCCGAGATCAAAGCGGACGGCGGCTATGAAATCATCGGCATGGGCGGTCATCCGTCGAAAGGCCTGCGCAAAGGGGTGGTCGTCAATATTGAAGCGACCGTCAGCGCAATCCAGCGCGCGCTCGAAGAAGCCGAACTCATGGCGGATTGCAAGATCACCGACGTCTATACCGGAATTGCGGGCAGCCATATCAAAAGCATCAATTCGCGCGGCATGGTGGCCATTAAGGATCGCGAAGTTACGCAACAGGATGTCGAGCGCGTAATCGAAACGGCTAAAGCGATTCCGATTCCGACCGACCAGCAGGTGCTCCACATTCTCAATCAGGAATTCATCGTCGATGGCCAGGGCGACGTGCGCGAACCGCTCGGCATGAGCGGCGTGCGGCTTGAAGTGAATGTGCATATCGTCACCGGTGCAGTGTCCGCGGCGCAGAACATCATCAAATGCGTGCGGCGCTGCGGCCTCGAGGTCAACGATCTGATTCTGCAGCCGCTCGCCTCGGCGACCGCCGTGGTCTCGGAGGACGAAAAGGACCTCGGCGTGTGCCTGGTCGATATCGGCGGCGGCACGACCGACATCGCGATCTTCACGCAAGGCGCGATCCGTCATACGGGCGTGATTCCGATTGCCGGCGATCAGATTACCAACGACATCGCAATGGCGTTGCGCACGCCGACCAAGGATGCCGAAGACATCAAGCGCCGTTATGGCTGCGCTTTGAAGCAACTCGCCGATCCGCAGCAAATGGTCGAGGTGCCCGGCATCGGCGAACGCAGCGCGCGGCAACTGTCGCGCCAGACGCTCGCGGAGGTGATCGAGCCGCGGATCGAGGAACTCTATTCGCTGGTGCAGGCCGAGCTGCGGCGCTCAGGCTACGAAGAACTATTGTCGTCAGGAATTGTGCTGACCGGCGGCTCGAGCTCGATGCAGGGCATGGTCGAGCTCGGCGAAGAGATTTTTCATATGCCGGTGCGCATCGGTCAGCCGCAGTATCACGGCGGACTTTCCGAAGTCGTGCGCAATCCGCGCTATGCGA
>JANXRI010000403.1 GCA_025353085.1 Betaproteobacteria bacterium | reverse complement strand
CACTCAATCACTCAATCACTTAATCACTGAAACACTCACTCACCACCTCGACTCATTCAGTAACGACACCGACTTCCTTAATGGCTTTCGCAAAACGCTCATTCTGCACTTTCATGAATTGCGCGAAATCTTCGGGTGACTTGCTCGTGATGATTTCAGCGCCCGCTTCGTTCAACCGTCGAATAACATCAGGATCTGCGACCGCTCGAATCGCCGTCGCAAATAATTTCATGACGATGGGGCGAGGCGTGCCAAGCGGCAGATAAACGCCCTGCCAGGAGCCGTTTCTGATGGTCGGAAAGCCGGTTTCGGTCATCGTCGGGGTATCGGGCAGCAGCGCAAAGCGTTTCGGCGAGATCACGCCGAGCGCCTTGATGCGGCCATTCTTGATATGCGGCAGCACCGCCGCCAGGCTCACCACGGCGACCGACACTTCGCCGCTCACGAGCGCGGTGGTGGCCGCCCCGGCGCCGCCTTTGTACGGTATGTGCTCGAGCGTGATGCCAGCCGCGCGCATGAAAATTTCCATTTCCATGCGCTGCGCGCTGCCGGCGCCCGACGACCCGAAATTCAATTTGCCCGGGCGCGCCTTCGCGTACTCGACAAATTCTTTGACGCTATTCACGGGAACCGACGGATGCACGGCTAGCGCACCGGGCACGTCGACGACCTCCGTGACCGCGATAAAGTCGCGCACCGGCCGCACCGGGAATTTCGGAAATATGCTCGGGTTGATCGCCATCGTGCCGACATTGCCGAGCAAAAAGGTATAGCCATCGGGACTTGCGTGCGCCGCCACTTCGACGCCGATGTTGCCTGAAGCGCCCGCGCGATTGTCGATCACGACCTGCTGGCCGAGTTCCTGAATCATCTTGGGCTGAATGATGCGCCCGACAATATCCGAAGCGCCGCCGGGCGCAAAAGGAACCACCATCCGCAGCGCCCTTGTCGGGTATGTTTCCGGGGTTGTGGCTGCGACACGATAAAGCCCGGCGGTCTCCACATCCTCCCCGCCAACGGGCCTGCGGCTAACGAGTCCGGATGTGCCGGGCGCGAACGGGACCACCATCCTTACGGCACGCGATGGATACTTACCGGCGCGCACCGCGTCAACGCTGATGAGACACGCACCAAAGTACAAGAAGAATATCTTAATTGTCATCGCCATCCTGTTTTTCGTCGCGCAGGCGCCTCGCCTGCACTACGTTACGTCGTCTTTATCCGCTTGACAGCCGCCGCCGGCACTGAGGCGCGAGCGATTTCCCCGGCGTCTTTCAACGTATCGAGCGACCAACACAGCTTGAGCAATGTGTCGGTCTCACCCGTCGACAAAATGCCGTTCGCGAATTTGCGAAATTTTGTCTCCAAATCTGCGTCGCTCATCGGTCGCGCGAGGCTGCCGATTGCATGCTCGACGTGCTTTGTCACGGTGCGGCCGTCTTTGAGCTTGATCGCGATATGCGCAGCATCTTCGTGCACGCTTTTGTCGACGACCGCGCTGACCTTGTCGCGTAATTCGATGACTTGCGGATCGCGCACGCACGCGTCGCTATAAACCTCCTCACCGCCTTCGCCATGAATGATCGCGACCGCCGCTGAATGGTAGACGCTGAACTTGCCTTCGAGGCCGGCCTGCGGTGACTTCTTGCCGGTAAGTTCGAGCACCAGCGGATGAACTTTGAGCTTAATGCTGTCGATGTCGGCGGCCTGCAGTTTGTGCTCGTTGCGAAGTTGCACGCAGCCGTCGATGATCGGATGAATCACGATTCCGCATGCAAACGGTTTGTATGTATTTAGAGCGACTTCCCAGGTCTCGCCGAGCTGGCCGGTGATCTCGTCGTAATTGCGCGCAGTCGCGAGCACGTTGGCGAACCCCCGCGGCGCTTCGATGCCGCGCTCTGAACTCGTGAAATTCTTCGACGCCAGAAACGCAGCGGTCATGCCGTTTTGCGCGGCACGGCCAGGATGGAACGGCTTGCACATGGTGCCGAACATTTCACGCAGCCCTGATGACTGCGTAGCGGCAATGCCGAGCGCCCAGGTCATTTGCTGCGCACTGAGCTTCAACACACGCCCGACCGCCGCTGCCGCGCCAAACACGCCGGCCGTGCCGGTGATATGCCAGCCCACATCGTAATGCGACGGATAAACCGCGTTGCCGATGCGGCACTCGACTTCGACACCAAGTATGAATGCGTGCAGGAAATCAGCGCCGCTCATCGGCCGGTATTCGGCAAGCGCCAGCAGCGCCGAAGCGACCGGGCCGCTAGGATGGATGACCGTTTTCAAATGCGTGTCGTCGAAATCGAACATATGCGAGCTGATGCCGTTCAGGAGCGCCGCATGCATGATGTCGAGGCGCTCGCTACGCCCGAGCACGCTCGCCTGTGCAGGTCCCGAAAACTCGCGCAACGCGGCAAGCGCTATGTCGATGCCTTCATGACGCGACGCGCCAACGGCGCAGCCGAGCCAGTTCAAAACCGAGCGCTTCGCCTCATGCCTGACGTTGCCGGGAATGGCGTCGTAACGCGAGTCGACGACGAACTGGGCGAGTATCTTGGTGACTTCCATGCTTTCATCCTGTCTATGCGGTTATGCGTGCGGCTGAGACTCTGCGCACCCTTCGGCCGCGTGTTGACCGGCAACAGTCCGTTCCAACACGCGGCGGTTGAGCGAGCCCGTCCGGGTCGTCAAGAGCGCGACAACTACAAATACTTCCGCTCCCAATTTTCCACGTCGGCGAGCTCCAACACTGTGTTGTACTCTTTCATCGTCAGCATGCGGTCGCTCACTGCTTTGGTATTGCCGTCACGCTTTAACGCATTGACAGCTTCGCGTATCGCGAATCCCGCGGCGTTGCGTGCAAGTCCGGGGAAAATCGCAATCCGAAACCCGAGCTTTTCGATTTCTGCAGCAGACAGCTCACCGAGCTTGCCGCCGCCGTCGATGTTGACGAGACAGGGGCCATCGACCGACGAGGTGATGCGCTTCATGTCGTCGAGGATGGTCGCGCTCGTTTTCAATTCGACGAAGAGCACGTCGGCGCCCGCTTTACGGAAAGTCTGTACGCGGTTGATCGCATCGTCGAGCCCATGGCCCGCTGCCGAA
>JANXRI010000324.1 GCA_025353085.1 Betaproteobacteria bacterium | reverse complement strand
AGCAAAGCTGCCAAGGGTGCGACAACCGCCGATTTTGATTCCGGCAAAGCGACCGTCGGCACCGGGCCATTTAAATTTGGCCGCTACGCAAAAGGCGATCGCATTGAACTCGCGCGCTTTGACGGCTACTGGGGAAGCAAGACCGCGTGGGACAAAGTAACTTTCCGCGTGATTGCGAGCGACCCGTCGCGCGTCGCCTCGTTGCTCGCGGGCGACGTGCGCGCGATCGAAAATGTACCAACTGCCGATCTCGCGCGCCTGTCAAAGGATCCGTCGATTGCGATTTCACGCACAGTTTCGCACCGCCTGATTTTTATACATCTCGATACCAATCGCGACAAATCGCCGTTCGTGACCGACAAGTCCGGTAAGCCGCTCGACAAAAATCCGCTCAAGGACGTGCGGGTGCGCAAAGCCATGTCGAAAGCGATCAACCGGCTGGCAATCGTCGAGCGCACGATGGAAGGCGCGGCCGTTGCCACCGGCCAGCTGATGCCGGAAGGCATGTTCGGCTACGTGCCAGGCATGAAGCCCGAACCGTTCGATCCTGACGGCGCGAAAAAACTGCTCGCCGACGCCGGTTACCCCGACGGCTTCGGTCTTACGCTGCACGGTCCCAACGACCGCTATGTGAATGACGATCAGATTTGTCAGGCCGTCGCGCAAATGCTCTCGCGCATCGGGATTCAGACGCGCGTCGAGACGCTGCCGTCGGCGATTTACTTTTCGCGCGCAACCAAACTCGAATTCAGCATGATGCTCGTCGGCTGGGCGGCCGACACCGCGGAAGCTTCTTCGCCGCTCAAAGCGCAACTCGCCACATACGATGTCAAAAAAGGCATGGGCACCGCCAACCGCGGCCGGTATTCAAATCCGAAAATGGATGCGCTGCTCGAGCAGGCGCTCGCCACCGTCGACGACAATCGGCGCGAAAAACTGCTGCAGCAGGCGACCGAGCTGGCCATCGGCAACCTCGGCATCATACCGCTGCATCACCAGGTCAATCTGTGGGGCACGCGCAAAGGCATCGTCTACACGCCGCGCACCGACGAGCGCACCCTCGCCCACGAATTCCGGCCGCAGTAGTTCATCGTTCATACTGCCGCTTCACCGTGCGTTTTTCCAAGAGGCAATCATGATCGCCCGCTTGCTTACCGCCGTCTTGCTCGTGGTCGCAACCGCACCCGTGTTGCCCGCCGCCGCCGTCGAACTGGTGATCGGCCTGGCCGCGGATGTGACATCGATCGATCCGCATAACAACAATGCAGCGCCCAATAACAGCATAGCCGAACAGATTTTTAATAAGCTGATCGAAAACGATCCGCGCCAGAATCTAAAGCCGGGGCTCGCGGAATCGTGGCGCACAATTGACGATTTGACCTGGGAATTCAAACTGCGCAGGGGTGTGAAGTTTCACGACGGTTCAGAGTTTACCGCCGCCGACGTCGCCTACTCGATCGAGCGGCCCGGCATCATCAATACGCCCGGCGGTTTCACGATCTATACGCGCTCGATCATCGATAAAATAATCGTCGACCCGTACACGATCCGGCTCAAGACGGCAACGCCATACCCGAACATGCCGACCGACATGGCCGGGCTCATCATTGTGTCGAGCAAAGCGGCGCGCGACGCCACCAACGCGGACTTTGATTCGGGTAAGGCGACCATCGGCACGGGACCGTGGAAATTCGTGCGCTATGCCAAAGGCGACCGCATCGAGCTCGCGCGCAATGACAACTACTGGGGGCCGAAGCCGGCGTGGGACAAAGTAACGTTTCGCCTGATCACTTCCGACCCGTCGCGCATCGCGGCTCTGTTGGCGGGCGACGTGCAGATGATCGAGGTCGTGCCGACCGCGGATTTTGCGAGACTCAAAACCAACAACAACATAACCGTTTTCACGACCGTCTCCAACCGCATGATCCATCTGCATCTGGATTCCAGCCGCGACAAATCGCCGTTCATCACGGATAAGGCCGGCAAGCCGCTCGACAAAAATCCGTTGAAGGACGCGCGAGTGCGCAAAGCGATTTCGAAAGCCATCAACCGCAATGCAATCGTCGAGCGCGTGATGGAAGGCCTCGCGATTCCGGCGGGTCAACTGATGCCTGAAGGATTTTTTGGCGTAAGTCCCAATTTAAAAGCCGAAGTGTACGACCCCGAAGGCGCGAAGAAGCTGCTCGCTGAAGCAGGTTACCCGGACGGTTTTGGCATCACGCTGCATGGGCCCAATAACCGCTATGTCAATGATGAGCAAATCGTGCAGGCGGTCGCACAAATGCTGGCGCGCGTCGGCATCGCGACCAAAGTCGAAACGCTGCCGTTTTCGGTGTACGTGTCACGCGCAAACAAAATTGAATTCAGCGCGGCCCTGCTTGGCTGGGGCGTGACCACGGGCGAGGCGACTTACCCGCTGCGCTCACTCGCCGCCACTTACAGTGCGCCCAAGGGCCTCGGCACCTGGAACTGGGGCCGTTATTCCAACCCGCCGATGGATGCGCTGCTCGAACAAGGGCTCGCCACGGTGGACAATGCGAAGCGTGAAAAGCTGTTGCAGCAGGCGACCGAACTGCTGATTAATGACTCGGGGCTGATTCCGTTGCACTACCAGGTCAACACGTGGGCGGCGCGCAAAGGACTTGTTTATGGACCGCGCACAGACGAGCGAACTTACGCGCATGAGGTTCGTCCTGCGCCCTGAATCGATCGTCGATTGAAGGCTTGACTGATGCCTCGTGCTTGGAACATAAGCACAGACATCAGGGATGAAAATAAATACAAAAGCCGTTAGTATTGGACGAAAGGGAACCGGAGCCGCGGCGGCAACCCTTGCCCGCCAGCGCGCACCCGTAAATAAAAAATGGTCGTTTTCATTACACGGCGGGTGTTGCAAAGCGTAATTGCGCTGCTCGTCATGTCCGCGCTGATTTTCATCGGCGTGTTTGCAATCGGCAATCCAATCGACATTCTGATTAACCCGCAGGCCGACCAGGCGGAAATCGCGCGCGCGACCGCCGCACTCGGGCTCGACCAGCCGATGTGGGTCCAGTATTGGGAATTTCTGCGCCATGCGGTTACCGGCGATCTCGGCCGCTCGTTTTCGCAAAACATGCCGGCCGTGCAGCTCATTTTCGAACGCATGCCCGCAACCGTTGAGCTCGCACTGTGCGCGATGCTGTTTGCGATCGTGCTCGGCGTCCCGCTCGGCCTTGTCGCTGGAATCAAGCCCGACGCGTGGTACAGCAAAACGATCATGGCCGGCTCCATCTTCGGCTTCAGCCTGCCGACGTTCTGGGTCGGCCTCATGATGATCATGGTTTTTTCCGTCTATCTGGGCTGGCTGCCGTCGACCGGACGCGGCCATACGACCCAGCTTTTCGGCATACCGGTGAGTTTCCTCAATTGGGACGGCATAACGCATCTGATGATGCCCGCCTTGAATCTCGCACTATTCAAGCTCTCGCTGCTGATCCGGCTCACGCGTTCGGGCACCCGCGAGGCAATGCTGCAGGACTACGTGAAATTCGCGCGCGCCAAGGGGTTACCGATGCGACGCATCGTCGGCGTGCACGTATTGAAGAACATCATGATTCCGATCGTGACGGTGATCGGACTCGAGTTCGGATCGCTGATCGCGTTTGCGATCGTGACGGAAACCATTTTCGCGTGGCCCGGCATGGGCAAGTTGCTGATAGACTCGATCAACGTGCTCGACCGTCCGGTCATCGTCGCCTATGTGCTCATCATCGTGTGCCTGTTCGTCATCATCAACCTCGTGGTCGACCTGCTGTATTCGATGTTGGACCCGCGGGTGCGCCTCGCCGAGGCACGCGCATGAGCAATCGCGGCGTCGAAACGCCGTTCCGTCGAGTGGCCGCCGATTTTGCGGAAAGCCGCCTGGCAGTCGCCGGGCTGGTGACTCTCATCTTAATTTTGATCGTGGCTATCGGCGCGCCGTTGGTATCGCCGCAAAATCCCTATGATCTCGCGACACTCGACATCATGGATTCGAAATTGCCCCCCGGCGGCCAGAGCCTGGACGGCATGACGTTCTGGCTTGGCAGCGACGACCAGGGACGTGACATGCTATCCGCCATTTTTTACGGGCTGCGCATCAGCCTTGGCGTCGGCACGCTCGCCACCGTATGCGCGCTCGCGATCGGGCTGACCGTTGGCCTTATCGCCGCGTGGTTCGGCGGCTGGGTCGAAGCGGTAATCATGCGCCTCGTCGATCTGCAGCTTTCGTTTCCATCCATCCTCATTGCACTTGTACTGCTGGCATCGCTCGGCCAGGGCGTCGACAAAATCGTGATCGCGCTCATCACGGTGCAATGGGCGTATTACGCGCGCACCGTACGCGGCGCCGCGTTGGTCGAGCGCAACAAGGAGTACATCGAGGCCGCGACGAGCCTTGCACTGCCCACGTCGCGCATTCTCTTCAATCATTTACTGCCGAACGTGCTGCCGCCGCTCATCGTGATTGCGACAGTGCAGGTCGCACATGCGATCGCGCTCGAAGCGACCCTCTCTTTTCTCGGTCTCGGCATGCCGATCACGTCGCCCTCGCTGGGCCTGTTAATCGCTAATGGGTTTACGCATTTGATGTCGGGCAAATACTGGATCAGCCTCTATCCGGGCATCGCACTGCTCGCCACCATCGTCAGCATCAATCTCGTGGGCGACCAACTGCGCGACGTGCTCAACCCACGGTTACAAAAGTGAAAAATTCATGCAAGCGCCGATAAATGCCGATAAACGCGGAGGTATCGAGAAAATTTCACCGGGCCAACGTCGCGGTTTAATTCATTTCTTTCGGCGTTCATCGGCATTCATCGGCGGTTCGCGGCTATGACTGTATTGAGCGTCGAAAATCTCAAGACGCATTTCTTCACCAAGGCCGGTGTTGTCAAAGCGGTCGACGACGTGAGCTTCAGCGTCGACGCCGGCAAGGTATTGGGGCTGGTCGGCGAATCGGGTTCGGGCAAAACGGTGACCGGCTTTTCAATCATGGGCCTGGTCGATCCGCCGGGACGCATTGTGAGCGGACGCGTGCTGCTCGAAGGCCATAATCTGCCAGATCATAGCGACGATGCAATGCGCAAATTGCGCGGCGACCGCATTGCGATGATTTTCCAGGACCCGATGATGACGCTGAATCCGGTTCTGCGCATCGACACCCAGATGATGGAGACCGTGCTCGCACATCGAGCCGTGAGCCGCGACAGCGCGCGCGAACTCGCCCGCAATGCGCTGGGACGCGTCGGCATTCCGTCGCCCGATGAGCGTCTTAAAGCGTATCCACATCAGCTTTCGGGCGGCATGCGTCAGCGCGTGGCGAGCGCGATCGCGTTGCTGAATAATCCGCGCGTAATCATCGCCGACGAGCCGACGACGGCACTCGACGTGACGATCCAGGCGCAAATTATTTACGAAGTGCAGAAGCTCGCGCGCGAAACCGGTACCGCAATGGTATGGATCACGCACGACTTGTCGGTGATCGCGGGTCTCGCTGATGACGTGTGTGTCATGTACGCGGGGCGCATTGTCGAATCAGGCCCGACCGCGGATCTGCTCGACCACCCGCTGCATCCGTATACCGCCGGGCTTATCGCATCCATACCCAGCCGCAATCAGCGCGGCAAGCCGTTGCACCAGATTCCGGGCATGACGCCCTCGCTGCTGCGCCTGAAGCCCGGTTGCGCCTTTCGCGATCGCTGCCCGCATGCGGATGCAGTGTGCGAGCAGGCGCCGGAGATCACGTGCCCGGCACCGGCGCGCACGCTGCGCTGTTTTCATCCAATGACCGCGCTGGAAGAAATAACATGAGCGCACTGCTCGAACTCAAACATATCACCAAGAATTTTTCGCGACCGCTCGATCTGGCGGCGAAAATTGCGCGCCTGGCGGGCGCCAAGGTCAATGAAGTCGTAGTGCATGCGCTCGACGATGTGTGCTTGACGATTCATGAAGGCGAGGTCGTCGGGCTGGCGGGTGAGTCAGGCTGCGGCAAGTCCACCCTTGGGCGTATCGCCGCGGGCATCCTCGCGCCTACCATGGGCGAGCGCGCATGGCGCGGCACCGATATCAGCACGCTGTCGGGGGCCGAACGCCGCGATGTAAACCTCAAAATTCAGATGGTGTTTCAAGACGCATTTGCCTCGCTCAATCCACGCATGCGCGTCGCCGAAATCATTGGTGAAGCGCCGCGCTACCATGGCATGGATAGCGGCGACGACATCGATTACTACGTCGATCAACTGATGCGCAAGGTCGGGTTGGACCATCTCCTCACGCGAACGGCCGACTCGATCGACGGCG
>JANXRI010000336.1 GCA_025353085.1 Betaproteobacteria bacterium | reverse complement strand
GCGCCTGACGCAAGGCGAATCCGGCCGCGTCGACGGCGTCGTTGCGCGCGGCCCCGATGGCATTTCAACGGTGAGCGCGAAGGCCGTGGTGCTCGCGGCGGGCGGTTTCGAAACGAACCCGGCGTGGCGCCGGCTGTATCTTGGCGACCCCTGGGATCACGCCAAGGTACGTGGTTCGAATTTCAATTACGGCGATGGCCTCAAGATGGCGATGGATATCGGCGCGATGCCGTTTGGACATTGGGGCGGCTGCCATGCGACCCCGATCAATGCGGAAGCGCCCGATTACGGCCGCCGCGATTTGACCGACAAAACGAACCGGCTGTCGTACACCTACGGCGTGATGATTAACGTCGAAGGCAAGCGCTGGGTCGACGAGGGCGCCGATTTCAATTCGTACACTTACGCGAAATACGGCGGCATGATTTTGAAGCAACCGCGCAGCCTCATTTACCAGATCTTCGACAGTAAAGTAGTGGAGATGCTCGAGCCGCGCTATTCAACCAGCGTGCCGTTCAAATCGGACACGCTCGAAGGGTTGGTCAAGCAACTGGACGTCGATCAGGCGCAGTCGATCAAAACGTTGAATGAATACAACGCCGCCGCTGGGCACGGCAAATTCGATCCGATCGCGCTTGACGGTCTGCATACCGAAGGCATCGAGCCCGCGAAAACGAACTGGGCGCAAAAACTCGACAAGCCGCCGTATATTGCCTACCCGGTGACCGGCGGCATCACCTTTACGTTCGGCGGACTCAAAATCACCAAGGATGCGCAGGTGGTCGGCACCGACTGGAAGCCAATGCCGGGCCTCTATACCTGCGGCGAGATGGTGGGCGGATTATTCCACTACAACTATCCGCTTGGCACCGGCCTCATGTCGGGGGCGGTGTTCGGGCGCATCGCCGGACGCAGCGCCGCACGCGCCTGATCGCCGCAGCAAATACTTAACGAGCTTTATGCGGGCGGCGGAGGTTCGCCGGCGCTCTTCACTGTGCTGCTCAGATAGCCGCTGACACCGAGCACGCTCGCGATCATCACGAACACCGGCGCCATCCCGAACGCGGAGCCGAGCGCGCCCGCGACGACCGGCACCGCGGTATGCGTAAAGTGATTGAGCGTCATGCGCACGCCGGTCACTTCGCCGGTGCGGCCGGCGGGCGAACGGTTATAGCTCATCAACAGCGTGATCGGCTGGCAGCAGCCGAGTGCTAACCCGATACCGAATGACAGCGCGCCGAGCAGCCAAGCGTTTTGTGCGAACGGGAAGATAGTAAACACCGCGGCGCCGAAATACATCGAAAAAGAGAGCACGCGCCGCGCGGTGAAGCGCGCGTTCAGCTGCGGCAGGCAGAAGCGCACGACGAATGTGGCGGCGGCAAAGATGGCGAGGATAATGCCGATTGCCGACGGCGAGAGATCGATTGAGCGCCCGTAGAGCGGCAGATAAAACATATAAAGGTCCCAGCCGGTCACGACCATCGCGCCGGTGATGAGTACTTTGCGCAGATCGGGTATGAGCAGCAGCGAAAACGCGCTCTGGGTGTGCTTAACCTTCGCGGGCAAGCGGACTTCGTCGAACTTGCGATAACTCAACAGGATCGCGACGGCAATTAACGTGGATAACGCGAGGTAAAGATAAGCGCGCGCGTGGCCGGAATATTCAATCACATAACCTACGGCAAGCGGCCCGATAAAACTCGAGATCGAGTAACCGAGCGACAGCGTGCTGAAGTTCTTGGCGCGGTCTTCGCGCGGGCCCCAGGCGCCGGTCAAATTCTGCGCGGCGACATTGTAGAACACGAATGCCATGCCGATGACTGCCGCGGATACATAAAGTGCCGCGACTTGCGGCCACAGATACGGCAGCATCAGACCGCAGCCGCAGAGGATAGCGCCGCCCACCATCGGCGGCTTCACGCCATAGCGGTCCGTCGTGCGCCCGGCGACGACGCCGAGCAGGAGCGGAGTCGCCGAATACAGCGCGATCATGAGCCCGATTGAGAACGCGTTGACCCCCAACTCAAGCGCAAACAACGACATCACCACCCGGCTGCCGGTCAAACAGCCGTGCATGATAACGTTCAGAAAAACGATCAGATACATGGCGGAGTAAGGTCAGGACGCCGGGCGAAGGCGATTCCTTTAGCGAAATCGCGGCGATGACTGCAAGGCGTTGGCAATATCCGCGCCTTCGGAACCGGCGCGTCACAGCGCACGGCCAGCAGGCGGTTCCGTGCGTTAATCAATCAGTCCGCCTTCGCACCGGAGGCCTTGATCACCTTCGCATACTTCGGGATTTCTGCTTTGATGAACGCCGCAAACTCGGCCGGCTTGTTGCCGATCGGTTCGGCGCCGAGCGCGGCGAGCCGCTCGCGCATTTCGCTCGTATGCAGCACGCGCGCGACTTCAGAATTCAGTTTGCCGACAATGTCAGGCGGCGTCCCGGCCGGCGCGAAAATGCCGAACCAGGTGCTGACATCGAATCCGCGCAGACCCGATTCGTCAATGGTCGGCAGGTCATGCACCAGCGGCGAGCGCTTGAGTGTCGTGACGGCAATTGCATGCACGCGTCCCGTCTTGATGTTGGGCAGCGCCGAAGACAGGTTGTCGAACATCAGCGAAACATGTCCGGCAATCAGATCGATCACCGCGGGCGCCGCGCCTTTATAAGGAATATGCGTCATCTGTACGCCGGCCACGCTATTGAAGAGTTCGCCGGCCAGATGTCCGGCGCTGCCGGTGCTGCCCGAGGCAAAGTTGAGCTGGCCGGGACGCGCTTTCGCGAGCGCAATCAAATCTTTTACATTCTTCACCGGCAACGACGGGTGCACTACCAGCACATTGGGCACCGAAGTAATCAAAGTGACGGGCGCGAAATCCTTGATCGGGTCGTATGCGAGCTTGCTGTAGAGGGTCGGATTGATCGCATGCGTGCTGACAGCGCCCATGAGGATCGTATAGCCGTCGGGCGGCGATTTAGCAACGAGCTCCGCGCCGATGTTGCCGCCCGCGCCGGGACGGTTGTCGACGATGACCGGCTGATTCCAGACTTTGGTCAGCTCCTGGCCGATCGCGCGCGCGACAATGTCGAGCGGACCGCCCGCCGGGAATGGCACGACATAGCGGATAGCTTTGGCCGGATAAGCGGATTGCGCGGCGACGGCGCCTGGCGCCAAAATGAAAAGCGCCGCGAGCGCGGCGCGTGCAATGCAGTCCCGCACCGCGTTAAACCGCGTAGCCGGGATCGACGCGATCGAGTTTTCGTTTCAGGGCGGCCCACACCAACTTGCCGCCATCGGCCTGGCCGCCTTTGGAATAAATCTGCCGGCCCTGGGCGATCGCATGGTCGACGATCTCGCGCGGCAGCGTATTCAATTCAGCCCCGCCGGTCATCGCATGAATCTGAAATTTGCACGCGCGCTCGAGCCGGTACATGCGATGAAACATTTCGCCGATCGTAGCACCCACCGTGAGCGTGCCGTGGTTGCGCAGAATCAGCATGCCGCCGTCGCCCAGCGACTTGACGAGACGTTCGCGCTCGTCGAGATTGAACGCGACGCCCTCATAATCGTGATAGCGCACGAGGCCCAGCGCTGTCAGCGCCATTTGCGTGACCGGCAAAAGCCCCTGTTTCTGCGTCGACACGCCCACGCCGTACGCGGTATGCAAATGCATCACTGCATCCGCATTGTGATTGCCCATATGAATCGCGCTATGGATCGTGAATCCGGCTTGGTTGACATCGTACGGTGACTCGGAAAGTTTGTTGCCGTCCACATCCACCTTGATTAACGACGACGCGGTTATTTCTTCAAACAGTTGCCCATAGGGATTCAACAGAAACTGATCGTGGGTGCCCGGGACGCGGCACGAGATATGGGTGCCGAGCAAGTCAGTCCAGCCCATCAGCGCGGTCAGCCGGTAGGCGGCTGCGAGTTCAACGCGCGCTTCCCATTCCGCTGAATCAATGCGGTTGCGAACGGCTTTGAGTT
>JANXRI010000313.1 GCA_025353085.1 Betaproteobacteria bacterium | reverse complement strand
CCGAATCGGGCGCGCTTGCGGCGGTCGCTGCAGCGGGTGTTGAATACGCGCTTGCTGGCGACTGCAATCAACCGGGTGATTTTTTGTCCTGCCTGCGTGACGCGTGGATGGTTGCGCTGTCGATCGACCACCGATTTTCTAACCAGCGTGAGCGCGCTGCGGCACCGCGCATTTAACCAACGGAGTGTAAGACTCAATGAGCGACGAAATTTACGAAGTCTTTGCGATCAAGTATGCAACGCGCAATGCGCAGCGGCGCGATCATTTCATCGGCGGCGATCCGCACGACGCGCCAATGCCGATGGACTACTTCGTTTGGCTCATCCGCAATGCTGCGCGCACTGTCGTCGTCGACACCGGTTTCACGCGTGAAGTCGGCGAAGCGCGCAAGCGCACCTTTCTGCGCTCGCCCGCGGACGGCCTGGCTTTGATGGACGTCAAGGCGGCCGACGTCGAAAATGTAATCATCACGCATATGCACTACGATCACGTCGGCACGTTTCATGATTTTCCGCGCGCCCAATTTCATTTGCAGGACGAAGAAATGGCGTTCGCGACGGGCCGCCGGATGCGCTATACGCAATTCAGGCACAGTATCGAAGTAGAAGACGTGGTCGGCATGGTCAGGCTCGTGTTCGGCGACCGCGTGACCTTTCAGCGCGGCGATGTCGAACTTGCGCCGGGAATCAGCGTGCATCTGATTGGCGGCCATACGCCGGGACTGCAATCGGTGCGCGTGATGACACAACGCGGCTGGTTGGTGCTGGCGTCTGATGCAGCACATTACTACGAGCATTTTGAGCAAGACCGCTGCTTTCCGACGGTGTTCAACGTCGGTGACGCCCTCGAAGGCTATGCGAAGCTGCGCCGCCTTGCCGCGTCGCCTGCGCATATCATTCCCGGCCATGATCCGTTGGTCATGCAACGCTACCCGGCGGCCTCGAAGGCGCTGGCTGGCATTGCAGTCAGGCTGGACGTCGAGCCCGGACAATAGTCGAGTGCGGGCCCAAGCGCGTACGACTCGCATTTCTTTTTAATTTCGGATAAGGACCAGCGCACGATGAGCGGCACTGAACCCCCTTTACTCGCCAACGCCACGCGTGATCTCGCCGTATTTGCCGCCAATCTCAAGTTCGCCGACATCCCGCGCGACGCCGTCGAGCACATCAAGGTTTGCGCGCTCGACAGCATCGGGTGCTGCCTGTTCGGCGTGACGCTGCCGTGGACCCGCCATGTGCTGACGATGGTGCAGGAAGAGGGCGCGAAGCCGGTCGCTTCGATCTATGGCGGTGGCGGCAAGACCAGCATCGCCAATTCAGTGCTCGTGAATAGCACGGCAGGCCACGCGTTTGAACTTGACGATATTCACAAGGAATCGATTGTCCATCCGGGTTCTTTGGCAACGCCGGTCGCGCTGGCTTACGCGGAAGCGGCCGGCGGCGCAGCGGGGCGCGATGTGATCACCGGCATGATTGCCGGATACGAAATAGGCACGCGCGTCGGCAATGCGGCAACCATGAGTTTATTCCTGCGCGGCTTCCACCCGCAGGGTACGTCGGGCGCGTTTGTCGCCGCTGCTGCCGCCGGCCGCATGCTGAGTCTTAACGCCATACAGATGCAACACACGCTCGGCATCGTCGGCTCGCAGGCGGGCGGTTTGATGGCGGCGCAGGAAGGCGCGATGGTCAAGCGGTTTCATTGCGGTCGCGCGGCCCAAAGCGGCGTCTATTCGGCGCAGCTCGCCAAACGCGGCTTTACCGGCGTGATGGATGTACTCGAGGCGCCGTATGGCGGCTTTTTGAGCACGCTGTCCGACCAACCGAATGCGCAGCGGTTGACCGCCGGACTCGGCACCGTGTGGGAAACACTCAATGTCGGCTACAAGCCGCATGCGAGCGTGACCAGCATACATACGACGCTGGATGCGCTGGCCGATTTAATGCGCGAAAATAAATTGCAAGCCGATGACATCGAAACCGTCGATGCGGGCGTCAGCCACATGACGTATGTGCACTGCGCATGGGAATACAAGGCGCAGGGCGTGACGGCCGCGCAGATGAATCTTTATTACGGCCTCGCAGTAATAGCGCTCGATGGCATGGCGTTCGTCGATCAGTATCGCGAAGCTCGCCTCACCGACCCGCGAATCTTCGATTTCATCAAGCGCATCAGCGCGCGCGTCGATCCCCAAATAGAAAGCAAGGGCGCCGCGTTCCGTCATGCGGCATGCGTGGCAGTCACGACCCGCGATGGCCGCGCCTTCAGGCGTGAAATTTTGCACCGGCGCGGCAGCCCTGAAAATCCGCTGGCGCCGTCGGACGTCGAGTACAAATTCCGCCACGTCGCGCGCTCGTGCCTGACGCCGGCGAACGTCGACAAGGTAATCGAGCTCGTCGGCAAGCTCGACAAGCTCAATAGCACGAGCGAGCTCATCGGAATTCTCGCCGCGCCGACGGCGCGCTGACCCACTTCAATCTGATTACTGGACGATCATGGCAACCACCATCGCGACACAACTGGCTCATCACTTCCATAAATTCGAATTCCGGCAGTTGCCGGATGCTTCTCGCATCGCCGTTAAACGGCTGCTGCTTGATTATCTCGGCGTTGCAATTGCCGGCAGTCAGACCGAGAGCGGCCATGCGGCGCGCATGTTCGCACAATGCGGCGGCGTAAAAGCGGAATCAACGCTGATTGGCGATTCAGTGCGTGTGCCCGCCGCGCTCGCGGCATTTGCGAATGCGATTTCATCGCACAGCATAGAGCTGGATGACATCGACGTGATCGCGTTGTTTCATTTCAGTCCGCCGGTATTTTCGGCGGCGCTCGCCATCGCCGAGCAACAGAGTGCGAGCGGCAAACAATTGCTGATCGCACTCGCCGCCGGGTGCGAGATGATGGAGCGCGTGAGCCGCGCCGCCAATTCGTCGCTGCGCAATCGGGGTTTTCATACGACGCCGACCTGCGGCGTATTCGGCGCGACGGTCGCGGCCGCGAAACTCTACCGCCTCACGCCGGCCAAGCTCACGTCGGCGTTCGGGCTCGCCGGCGCGCAGGCGTCGGGTTTGATGGAAATGTACGGCCCGTCGATGCAGAAGCGCTTCAATCCGGGGCCCGCGGCGCGCAATGGAATTACCGCCGCGGGGATGGCGCATTTCGGATTTACCGGCGCCGACACCATCTTCGAAGGCGAGCGCGGTTTTCTGCGCACGTTCACGGACAAGTCGGATGCCGCGCAATTGACCGCCGGGCTCGACCAGCCCTACGAGCTCGATATCGAGTTCAAACCGTATTCCTGCGCGCGGCCGATTCATAACGCGATCGATTGCGCGCTGGATATCCGTCGCCAGCACCAGCCCAGGCTCGACGACATCAAGCACATCGCGATCGCTCGCCACCCCGACTGGGCGCACTATCATCAAAACAAGACACCGCAGACTTATCACGAGGCGCAAGTCAGCCTGCCGTACTCAATCGCCGTCGCATTGAAGGAAGGGCAGGCGCTGCTCAAGCAATATACCGACCGCAAGCTGAGGGATCCGGTACTGCGCAAACTATGCGCGCTGGTAACCATCAGCGCCGATGCTTCGTTGCCGCGCGGCGTTTCGTGCAAAATGACGATGACCATGAGCGACGGTCGAAATTTCGGGTCGCAAATCGACTATCCGAAGGGCTCGATCCAGAACTCCATGTCGGATGCGGAATTGCGCACCAAGTTCGACGCTCTCGCGGCGCCGGTGATCGGCGAAGCGCATGCCGAGCAGCTCGCCGACCTGGTCGCCGATATCGAACAGTTGAGCGACATCGGCAAGCTGATGCGTCTCACCGCGAAGCCCAGGCGCGCGGTTCGTAAATCGTAGAACGGCCGATGATGGCCGGTCCGGACTACGAAGTCTTCGCAATCAAATACGCCGAGCGGCCGGGCCGGCGGCCCGCGCATTTCATCGGCGGCGATCCGCACGACGGCAACATGCCGATGGATTATTTTATCTGGCTGATCCGCAATGCCGAGCGCACGATTCTGGTCGATACCGGCTTTGACGCCGCAATGGCGGCCAAACGCAAACGGACACTCGTGCGCTAACCGCGCGAAGCACTCGCCTTACTCGGTGTCGAAGCTGAAGGCATACGCGACGTCGTCATTACGCATATGCACAACGATCACGTCGGCACTTTTTTCGATTTTCCAAACGCGACGTTCCATTTGCAGGATGAAGAAATGCAATTCGTGACCGGCCGCCACATGCGCGATGCGGTTTTCAGCCGGCCGTACGAAGTCGATCACGTCGTCGGCCTGGTGCGCCTGGTGTTCGGGGACCGCGTCGATTTTCACCGCGGTGACGCGGAAATCGCGCCCGGTGTCAGCGTGCATCATATCGGCGGGCACACGATGGGCCTGCAAGCGGTGCGCGTGCAGACGCGCCGCGGCTGGGTCGTGCTGGCTTCCGATGCAAGCCATTATTACGAGCACATGGAAAGCGGGCGCTGCTTTCCGCTCGTATTCGATGTTGGCGAATTGCTCGAAGGTTACGCGACGTTGCAGCGGCTCGCGGCTTCCCCCGGACACATCATTCCGGGTCATGATCCGCTGGTGCTGAAGCGCTATCCGCCGCCATCGCCGGCGCTCGCGGGCATCGCGGTTCGGCTGGACGTTGACCCGGTGGAGTGACTAATAAGTTTCGCATCGGGTCGCGCGGACAGCTCGCCCGCGGGGTAACGGTTGCAGGTGATGCGCCTTTCGCTACGCGGCAGTTCACAAGGAGGCAAGGAAATAATGATTCGATTTCGCGCAGTAATAGTAACAGGTGCCGTGATGGGAACTCTGGTTGCGAGCATTGCCGGCGCCCAGGATTATCCGTTTAAACCGGTACGCCTGGTCGTTGGGTTTCCGCCGGGAGGGTCTAACGATATCGTCGCGCGTCATCTCGCGCCGAAGCTGGGTGAAATTCTCGGCGTGCAGACGGTGGTTGAAAATCGTCCCGGCGCGAACGCGATCATCGGCACTGAATATGTCGCAAAGTCGCCGCCCGATGGCTACACGCTTACTCTGGCCAGCGTGAGTCCGCTGGTCATCAGTCCGTTCACTTACGCGAAAATTCCGTACGATACGATCAACGACTTCGCGGGCATCACGACGGTCGCGATGACGCCGGAGGTGATTGCCGTGCATCCGTCGGTACCCGCGCGCTCGCTGCAGGAGTTGATCGCACTCGCAAAGTCGCGGCCGGGGAAGCTCGATTTCTCCTCGTCGGGCAACGGCGGCCTGCCGCACCTGGTGATCGAATTATTCAAAACCGTCGCGCACGTGAACGTTCAACACGTGGCGTATAAAGGCGCGGCGCCGGCGCTCACCGATACGCTGGGCGGGCAGGTCCACGGCATCGCGGTCGATTTTCCGGTGCTGTATCCGCATATCAAGGCCGGCAAGCTGCGCGGACTGACGGTTGCAAGCGAGCGGCGCATTGCGCTGTTGCCCGATCTGCCGACCGCCGCCGAGCAGGGGCTGCCGAAATTGTTCGCGGTCAACTGGTTCGCCATCATGGCGCCGGCGAAAACACCGCGGCCCGTCGTCGACAAGCTGCATGCATCCCTGGCGAAAGCCGCCAACTCGCCCGAGCTGAAGGAACGTTTCGCCGGTATTGGCGTAGAAACGATGACGATGGCCTCG
Source organism: Betaproteobacteria bacterium (assembly GCA_025353085.1). GTDB lineage: Bacteria > Pseudomonadota > Gammaproteobacteria > Burkholderiales > SG8-41 > PALSA-1004. Next base: position 311 of record JANXRI010000313.1, on the reverse strand, counting down.
CCTGATGCATTCGCCGCATTCGTGAAGGAAGAGCTGGTGCGCTGGGGCAAGCTCGCCAGGGAGTCGGGCGCCCGCGCCGATTGAGAAGTCGCCGGGTCCGTTTAAGCGTCGCGGCGTCTCTGCTATAATTCGCGTCCTTCAGCGCCCGTAGCTCATCTGGATAGAGTACTTGGCTACGAACCAAGGGGTAGCAAGTTCGAATCTTGCCGGGCGCGCCAGACAATAAAATGCCACCTTTCGAGGTGGCATTTTTTTGTCTGATGTTCCGGTGAGATTGAGAACTTGAGCAAAGTTCGACAACCCGACGTCCT
>JANXRI010000299.1 GCA_025353085.1 Betaproteobacteria bacterium | reverse complement strand
ACGCGCTGAAACGCCATGCGGCGAATTTGTTCCAGCGTCTTGTGATCGAGCGTGCGACCGTCAACCTTCATGTCATGTTTGACCGGCATCGCGCTCATTCGTTCATTAATTGTAGACTAAATTACGGACTGGTGAGTAAGTGCTGAGAAAACGCGGAAGTCTCGCAGGGTTTCCCCATGATCACGCTCATGGGTGTACTGACATCGCTGGCGGTGAAGTAACCGTGCTGATCGGTGTTGGCCAAAGCACACGCCAGGAGAACCTGAGGATAACGCGTCTCTCTTGAGCTCACGGTGGCGCGGTGATAGTCGTGCGCGATACTTTGCTGCGCATGTTGTAGCGTTTTCTGCAAGGCTTGATGGGTATCGTCAATCGTGATGTTTCGACGGTCCTCGGCGACGGCCGCCTGCGCCGCATGTACGCCAAGCAGATGGGTATAGTGCGGCAAGCCCTGCGACAACTTACTGATCCGCTGTTTGGCGTTTTGTTCGATCGTCATCCCGACAGCCCGCAGACCATTGTCGATAATTTCACCGAGTTCCACGGGCGACATTCTCGGCATTTGCACTTGAATCAGAGCCCGCTGCACTGATTCGTGTTCGGCAATTAATGTGTCGACCGATTCGGCGACGCCGACGAGCACGAGCGTTACGTCTACCGAGTGATCCGACAGACTCTTGATCGTATCGGCGAGGAGCGTAGTCGTAGTTTTATCTTTGATGCGATCGATTTCATCGATGATGATTAAAAGCCGGTCGCGTTTCTGCAGGATCGCTCTGACTGCGTCGGGGGTTACGTTTTCAGGTAAAAATTGTGCGAGCGTGCCTTCCGGGTCCGATCCACCCCTGCCCCCCATGGGGGACGCGTTTCTGACCAAGGGAATTTCCGAAAAGATCGCCTTCCACAATGAGGCAAAGGTTGTCGTTCGATCGCAGTTGATCGTCCCGCACGCGAGGGTTGCAAATCTCGTACCCAGTATGTGGACCAATGCGTTCGCAAGAGAGGTTTTGCCGGCGCCGCGCTCGCCGAATATGACGACGTGTTGACCGCGTTGGGTGCACGCGTTGATGACGTCATTGATTTGAGACACGCGGCCGGCGAATGCCCTGCGGTCGATCGGCGCACTCGGGCTGAAAGCCCTGGCCACTTGCGCCATTCGCTCAAACCTTTCGTTCGCATCCACCGTTTCGCTCCTATCCATATGGCATCTTTCGAAAAAAATTTTATCGTATCAGACTTCGGCCGCGATTAGCCGGTATGACAGTCCGGCGCGAAAACGGTTCACGGGGCGGGAGCAGCGCCGGCCAGCAACTACTACCCGGACCTGTTTATAACGAGCATAAAGCCCCTTTTGCATAGCGACGCATCGGCACGTTTTACAAGCACTGATATTTAGCCCGTTTAGTCCCTGTTATACTGCGGCCCATGCGGCTTTGTTGACCAGTCCCCCTGCCGCTGTCGGTTCCGACTCTCCCTTATTGTTCAGCCTGTGACTGGCGGCTTACCTAGTCGACAGGCAGTCTGTTTTTGGAAATCCACATGTCATTTGAAAATCTTGGTTTGTCCGCCGACCTCGTACGCGCGGTCGCCGAACACGGCTACACCATCCCCACACCGATTCAAATCCAGGCCATCCCCGCGGTGCTCGGCGGCGGCGACCTGTTGGCCGGCGCGCAGACCGGCACCGGCAAAACCGCCGGCTTCGTGCTGCCGATCCTGCAACTGCTGTCGACACGCGCGGGCGCCACAACAGCGAGCGGACGCAAACCCGTCCGCGTGCTGATTTTGGCGCCGACGCGCGAACTCGCCGCGCAGATCGAAGAAAGCGTGCGCGTTTACGGCAAATACTCGAAGCGGACGTCGGCGGTTGTTTTCGGCGGCGTCGGCATCAACCCGCAAATGATCAAGTTGAAACGCGGTGTCGATATTCTCGTGGCGACACCGGGCCGTCTGCTCGATCTTCAGCAACAACGCGCCGTCGACCTGTCGCACATCGAGATATTGGTTCTCGACGAAGCCGACCGCATGCTCGACATGGGATTTATTCGCGACATCAAGCGCATCCTCGCGTTCTTGCCCAAGCGCCGGCAAAACCTGTTGTTCTCGGCAACCTTCTCCGAGGAGATCAAAACGCTCGCCGACGGGTTGCTCAATGCGCCGGCGATGATCGAAGTTGCGCGCCGCAATTCGACGGTCGAGATCATCAGCCAGAAAGTTCACCCGGTCGATCGCGACCGTAAGCGGGAGCTGCTCTCCCACCTGATCAAGACGAACAACTGGCAGCAGGTGCTTGCATTCACGCGCACGAAGCACGGCGCCGACCGGCTGACCGAGCAACTCAACAAAGACGGCATTACCGCGCTGGCGATTCACGGCAACAAAAGTCAGGGCGCGCGCACGCGTGCGCTCGCCGAGTTCAAGACGGGCGATCTGCAGGTGCTGTGCGCCACCGACATCGCCGCGCGCGGCATCGACATCGATCAGTTGCCGCACGTGGTCAATTACGATTTGCCAAACGTCCCCGAGGATTACGTGCACCGCATCGGCCGCACCGGCCGCGCGGGTTCGACCGGCGAAGCAATCTCGCTGGTATGCGTCGACGAGCACGAGTTCCTGCGCGACATCGAGCGACTGATCAAGCGCGACATTCCGCAGGAAGTGATTGCTGGTTTTACGCCGGATCCGCACGCGAAGGCGGAACCCATCCTGCAGCGGCAGGGTAGAGGTCAGCAACGCGGCCAACAACGCAACAATGGCGGTCAGGGGCAACCGCGCGGCAAGTCCGGCGGCGGTCGCAGTCAGGAGCGCGGCGCGCAGAAGTTTCAGCAATCACGACCGCGCCACCCGAATGACGCGAACGCCAAGCTGCAGCATGGCCGGCCAAGTCATCAAGCCGCGCCCGCTAAGCCGGCGGCGGCGGCGAAGAGCGGGACACACGGGCAGGGAGCGCCTGCGAGCGCCGCAAAAAAACCAGCTTTCGTTTACCGGTCTGGCGGGCGGTTTCGCTGATTTAGCGGGTGGCAGACCCGGGGCTGGTCTCATGCTCTCCGGGTGGCAGACCCGGGGGCTGATCACTTTCTCTTGCGTCGCCAAGAGAAAGTAATCAAAGAGAAGGCGACCCCGGCGAGTCGTCCCCTAGCGGGGATTCCCTATGCTGCTCGCCGTGAAAAGCGGCTCAGAAAACTCGCTCGAAGAATGAGAAAACACGTCAACGATTGCGAGCTCAGACAGTTCTTCGCCGAAAGCCCTTTTCACGCCTGCGACTGCTCGGCGTCTCACAAGGGGAAAAAACAACCCGGATCGTGAGATTGCAAAGCGATAGCGACGTTGCAGGCCGCTGCGTTTTAAAGTTTTTGTTTTAAATTCCGATCGTGTTTACCACTCACCACTTCTTGTCTAGATGCTGCCTGGTGTTCAACCCCTTTGTGAGTCGCTGAGTAACGCAGGCGAGATCGGTGCCGTGGTCGAGGAGCTGTCTGAGCTCGCAACCCTTATGTGTTTTCTCATTCTTCGAGCGAGTTCTGCGAGACCCCGAACTCGTCGAGTAACGCAAGGAACGAGAAGCGCGGCTCACCACGGGGCGGCCTTCTTTGGGTTACTTTTCTTGGCCGCGCAAGAAAAGTGACCAGCCCCGGGTCTGCCACCCGGTGATTGAGAAAAAAAATGAGAGCCGCGTTAGCGCGATGCCCCCCCGGAAAGCTACGCTTTCTTCATCCATGCAATGCAGTAACCCTCGGGTGAAATCTCATCATCGCCCGCTATGAGTTGGCACCCACCCAACGCTTTCGGATTCTTGCCGGGTACGAATTGCGAACAGTTCGAGCACTTCTGATCGGCGTTCGGCTTGTCTTGATACTTGAGCGAAGTCCGCATCGCCGGATTCTTGGCGGCTGCGGCCCAGGTGGATACTGCAACCAAAGGAATCACCGCTACAACAGATCCGGCAGTCTTCAGAAAATGGCGCCGCGCGTTTTGAACTTTATTCATGTAATGCTCCTGTGAGAAATTCGGTTGGTTTTGTTGGTCAAGCGACGTTGACGCTTGAAGGATTAGATACCGCTTGCATCTGGAAGTTCAGTGTAAAAAATGTCGAGATCGGAAGCCGCGGCACTCGATTTACGATGGAGTGCATTTAAAGCGTCGCCGCCTGCAACCTCTTCCCCAGCACCTTCAACAACGACAATCCGAACGCCGGGTTGGTCTGCACGAGTTCAAGAAACTGTTTTCGATTGACGGCCATTAGCGCGCAATTTGTTTCGGCCACCGCATTGGCCGCGCGCGCGGCCTGATCGACCAGCGCCATTTCGCCGAACGCGCCGCCGACTTCGACGTGCTCGAGCGTCTTGCCGTCGGCGGTGATGGCGACGCGGCCTTCGCGCGGCAGATACATCATCACACCCGTCTCGCCAGCCTTGATGATCGTCTGCCCGGCGGTGAATTTGAGCAGCCGCGGGTTGCCGAGCCTGAAGGCGATTTCGTCCAGCGTCGAATCATCGAATACACGGCGCTCACCCGCCGCGATGTTGTCGGGCACTGCTTTCAGCATGATGAGTCGCGCGGTGCGCAAGCGCAGGCGATCGATCATGATGCTCATCAGCATCAATGCAAAGCCCGGAGTTTTCGCGATTGCTTTCTGAAACTGCTTGCCGTCAAGCGCGAGCAGGCGGCACGCGGTTTTTGCCGTGGCGGTCGCGCTGCGCTTCGACGCCGTAATCGTGGCGAGTTCGCCAAAAATTTCGCCCG
>JANXRI010000227.1 GCA_025353085.1 Betaproteobacteria bacterium | reverse complement strand
CAAAATCGTGACAGCGCATCGCGCGTTTCATTATGTTAGGCGCTCTAGATACCGGCGGCGCGAGTAACACAATCGCGCCGCCGCTCCCATTTGGGGAAACTTGATGGATTTCGTGCTCGACTACATTTCCGTCAACACCTTCTGGACCATCCTGTCCATCGTTCATGCGTTGCTGGCGGTCGCACTGCTCGGGGCGCTCACGCATCAGGCGGCCGCTGTGCTCGCACCGTCGCGCGCCGGCGCCGCCGGCGGTTTCGTCACACACTTTCGCTCCGTGTCGGGACCACGCTATGCCGCCGCCGTCTGCGTGTTGTGGGTTCTCGCTTTCATCCTCGGCGGCTGGATTTACGCCAAGTACCGTATCTACGTACGTATCCCGATCGTGCAGGAAGGTTTTTGGAAAACTCTCGGCGCGTTCGAGCTGAAGGAGCACCTCGCCACGATCGGCCTCGGGCTGCTGCCGGTCTACTGGCATCTCTGGAAGAACGCGCGCAACGCCGCGTATGACAGCGCGCGCAAATGGTTGACCGTCGTACTGGCTGCGATCTGCTGGTACGCATTTCTGGTCGGCCACATCGTTAACAACGTTCGCGGCTTCGGATCATGAGTGCGGCCACCGAAACAACAGCGTCGGCATCATCGCGTTTTGGCACCTTCGCGCTGGTGTTCGGCATCTGTTTCGCCATCCTCTACGTGGTCTGCGACATGGCGGCATTGCCGATGTTCACCTATCACCCCGGAACCGGCCGTATCGATCCCGGCTTTGCGCCGGCGCGCCGCGATGAAGGCCCGGCAATGTACTGGTACGGCTGGATCGCCACTTCAGCACTCGGCGCGTCCATCCTCGGTCTTCTTGCCGCCCTGCTGCCGGAAAAACTGCGCGGCAAAATTTCGTTGGCGCTGGCCTGGATCGCGCCAATTGTGCTGCTGCCCGTGCTGATTTATTCGTTGAAGTTCTACTGGCGGTGGGAATAGCCGCGCGGCTTCAATGTAGCGGCGGCAGTTCGCTCCAATATTATTAGAAGCTATTTCAAAAAACAAATTGGAGCCGCAGATAAACGCGGATGAACGCAGATAAGTTCAAAATACGGCTAGAGTGCGATCCTGGACGTTAATCTGCGTGTATCTGCGTTTATCTGCGGCTGATTGTCCCTTTTTATTTTTGAGATACGTCCTGTTCATGCGTTCAGCAATCGAGAGGTCATTATGCTGATTCGTTCAATTGTGCTGGCGATAGTCGTGACTGCGGCGACACAGGCTTTCGCCGGCGGCGATGACTACGACGCGGCCAACGACGTCAAGGGTGCTGGGCCCGCTTACTTCGGCTTCGTGCGCGACGCGCGTGGCACGGCGGTAGTCGATGCGCAAGTGGTGCTACAGCCCAAAAAGGGCAAGCCCATGTCGCTGAAATCAAATGTGCTCGGCCTCTACCGCGGCCACATCAGCAAGGATGTCCTGCCGGACGATGTGCAAATCTCCTGTGTGAAAACAGGTTACAAGCAGATCAAGGTCAATCGCCGCACGCCGCCCGGCAACAACGCGATGTTCATCGAGACTGAATGCACGATGCAGCGCCTGTAAGACGCGCTCTCGTATCGCGCGCGTGCATCGTCGCTGTTCTTCTTTTTGCGCTCCTCGGTATTGACGCGGCGCACGCCGAGATATCAGCGCCGGCGCCCGACACCATCCTCATCAATGGCAAACTTGTCGTCTATGACGGCGCGCCTGCGCAGGCGCTGGCGGTGCACAATGGAAAAATCGCGGCGATCGGCGATTCGTCGAGCATCCGAGCGCTGGCTGGCCCACCGACTCGCATCATCGATCTCGGTGGCCGCACGGTTATTCCCGGGCTGATCGATTCGCACATCCACGCCATCCGCGCAGGTTTGAGCTTCACGACCGAGGTGCACTGGTTCGGCGTGCGCACGCTGAAAGACGCGCTCGACCGCATACGCGCGGCAGCGAAGACAGCGCCGCAGGGATCATGGCTGGTGGTGGCAGGCGGCTGGACCGACCGGCAGTTCCGCGAAGACCGCCGGCCGACGCAAGCCGAGATCGCAGCCGCCGCCCCCGCTCACCATGTCTACATCCAGTTGCTCTACAGCAATGTGCTGCTTGATCCGGGCGGTGCTGATGCGCTCGGCATAGCCAGCAATCCCGAATTGGCTGCGCGCCTCACTATCGAGCGCTACAAGAACGTTGGGAACGATCAAGACGGCAAGCCGACCGGTTGGCTCGCCGGCGACAACCGCGCCATCAGCGACCTCTTTAACCTGCTGCCGCGCCCGACATTCGCGCAGAAGCTCGAAGGCACGCGCGCGTTCTTCCGCGCCCTCAACGCCATGGGCATCACCGGCGTGATCGATCCGGGCGGATACAACATTGAGATAGCGGATTACCAGCCCCTGTTGCAGGTGTGGCGCGAGCACGGGCTTACCTTGCGCGTGCGCTACAGCTTAAGTGCGCCGCGCCGCGACCGCGAACTCGCAGACTTTAAAGAGCTGACGCAGATGCTGCCGATGGGCTTCGGTGACGACTGGTTGCGCTTCAACGGCATCGGCGAGAACGTCACCTGGGGCCTCTACAACAACGACAATCCAGGCGATGCGCAAAAAGAGCAGCTCTACGAAGTGCTGCGCTGGGCCGTATCGCGCGGCATGACCGCGACTTTCCACTGGCGCAATGACCGCCCTGTGCATCACTTGCTCGACGTGATCGCGCGCGTCAACGCCGGGACGCCCATCGCAAAGCTGCGCTGGTCGATTGCGCATCTCAACGATGCATCGCCGGAAACTCTCGAGCGCTTGCACACAATGGGGATGGGCTGGCTCGTGCAGAACGCGTTCTATTTCCGCGGCGAGGCGTTCCTCGGCCAGCGCGGCATGGACGCCGCGCGCCGCGTGCCGCCGCTCGTCAGTGCGCTTAAGCTGAAGCTGCCGGTCGGCGGCGGCACCGACGCGCACCGCGTGATGGGACCGAACCCCTTCGTCTCGCTGCAATGGATGCTCGATGGCAAAACTATCTCCGGCATCGCCATGCGCGCGCCGGACGAACTGCCGACGCGGCTCGAAGCGTTGCGCCTCTACACGCAAGGCAGCGCCTGGTTCACATTTGAAGAGAACACGCGCGGCGCGCTCGCAGTCGGCCAGCTCGCCGATCTCGCGGTGCTGAACCGCGACTACCTCAGCGTGCCGATCGAGCACATCGGCGGCACCCTCTCGCTGCTGACCATGGTGGGCGGGCGTATCGTTTACGCCGACGGCCCTTACGCAGCGCTTGAAGAAAAACCACGCTGAGCGTGCGTCGTGCGGCTTACGCGCGCGCACAAAATCGTCCCGGGCGCGCGCGGGTCCGCCGAGGCTATGCAAGGATCAGCCGGGTATTCCTACGAAATGATGCGGACGTATCCTACATATTCCTTCCTTTTTTCGCCGCAGAATGACGATACCGAACTCATAGAGGAACGGCCATGACATGGGTCATCGTAGAAAGCATCTGGATCGAAGCACGCGGCAGAATGAAAGAGCAATGGACCACGTTGTCAGACGATGATTTGGACGCGATCAACGGTAGACGCGATGGGCTGGTGACAAAGCTGCGAGAAACTGAGCGCTTGACACCGGAAGAGGCGGATCGCCAGGTCAGTGACTGGGAGTCGCGAAACCACGATTTGTTTGCAGAAACCGCGGAACAGATAAAGCCTTATCTGGGCATCGCCAAGCAGTGACGTCGAGTTGGCAGGCAAGGAATACTTGCCTGCAGATGTGATTCGTCCAGTTCAAACTTCTATACGGCGGATTTCACCTGCAACATTTCAGCACCCTGACCGGCCTCGAGCTCGACGGCGTTCGCCATCATGCACAGCATGCTGTAGTAGCCAATCGCGCCGGTAAATTCGATCAATCCCTCGTTGCCGAAGCGCGCCTGCAGCGTCCTCGCACTCTCATCGCTGACGCGATGCTTGTGGATCAACTCGCGGGTGAACTCAATAATCTGCGCGTCCTCGGCCGGGATGCCGCGCGAATGCTTCTCGCGGATCGCGTCGATGGTCGTCTCCGCCACTTTTTGCCGACGGGCTGATCCGGTTTGCGCGCCCCAGACGTAGAGCGTGTCGAACTCGCGCGCAACTGTCATCGCGGCAAGCACGCGGGCTCGCATGTCGAGCGTGCCCTCGAAGCGCACGAACCCGCCCAGGTTCATCATGTGCCCGGCGAGTTTCGGGCAGTGCAGCAGCATGGTGAACGGCCCCTGCACCGCGCCGCGGCTCGCCACGATGGCATCGAAAACCGCCTGGTGCTCGGGCGCCACCTGACTCTTGCTGGTTATGGAAGTGAGTCTTGCCATGATCGTCCTCCGTTTTGCATGCCCTGTCGATTAATGCGTTCTCGCCTGCGGTAGCGGTGCCGAATTGGTTTGCTCACGTCACCATGATTAGATGGTGGCGGCGATGTTAAGTACGGCGTCGACGGTGCGAACTTTGTCTCTTACTTTGCCGAGGCCATAGAAGGTCAGTATAACTTTTTCGCTGCGGAGCCGCCCGCTACGTCCGGCCGAAAAAGTTAACTGGCCCGAATTTTTTAGTTGCCTGGACGCCGCGACCTGGCACTCTGCCAAAGCCAATAGCGCGACGGCGTTCGACAAGTGTTCGTCGAACGCACTATGTAACGGGGGATTTCCTCTGTCGACCGAGGCGGACACCCGGGATGCCGATTGCATCAACGGGTTTTCTCAACCCCGATGCCGGCGTTTAGCGTTCGCCGGGCAAGCAGCAGATTCCGGCCGGGCCTCTTTAAGCCATGCAATGACGTCCGCGCGTTCTTTGGGGTCCGGGACGCCGGCAAAAACCATCGCCGTCCCGGGCAGGTATTTCATCGGATCGGCAAGGAACTGGTTAAGCGTTTTTTCGCTCCACACAATTTTGGCACGGCGCATAGCAGGCGAGTAATCGAATCCTGGAACAGCACCCGCGCGACGGCCGACCACGCCGCAATGTTTGGGACCAATGCGGTTCTCGGTCAATGAATGGCATGCCATGCAGCGCGCATAGACTTGCTCGCCGCTTTTGGCATCACCCTTAATTTCGGATGGTTGGTTTGCCGCGATTGCGCCGCAACATTGCAGCAAAAATGCGCACGCGAAGAACCCGCGGCTAACGTCGTGTATGTTCATGGCGTCTGCAAAAAGTGCGGCGCGGTCGTGCTGCTATCGACCGCGCCGCGTTGTTCAATTGCGATACTTACGATACAAACGCCGAAGGAACGGGATTTTCACCAAGCGCCTGGCGCAATGTCGCCCAGTGCATGGCTTCATCACCGAGAATACTCGCGGCCGCCTTGGCGAGATCGCGATTGTGAAACGCGGGCACCGCGCCGAGATAAGCGCTGACCGCGCCCTGTTCCAGCCCTGCGGCAAAGCGCAGCACGTCAGCCTGGTTTTTGAGCTTGTCGGTCGGGAAGGTGTACTTCTGCAAAACCGCGACCGGCTTGCCGCCGAGCTGCGTGATAGTCTTGACAAGTATCTCGACGTGTTCCTTGTGGTGACCCTGGAATTGCACCGCGAGCGCCAGCACGGATTTTTCCAGCAGATTGCTTTCGGCGCCGACCTGATACGCGGCAATCGCCTGATGCTCCGCGCCAAGCGCGGTGTTCAGAATACGCACGTCATCGCCAACGGAAGTTGAGCTTGCTTTCGAGTCGGCTGCCAGCCCGTCCCGCCCGGCCAGCAACGCGACCGCAGTTGCCGAGAGCAGAACCCCCGATTTTCCTATAAACGCGCGACGTCCGGCAGCAAACAAAGGATCGTTCAATAACTTGATTAATTGCATGATGGTTCCTTTCAGATTGTTAAAATGTGAAGCACGTTTATTACCGAAACGGCGGTCAGGCGCCGCTGCGTATGACTTTGATGTTTAGCCGCTCGCGCGGGAAAGCTTGATCCGTTCGAGCACCCCGCTGACGATGCGATCGCACCGGTCGCCGGCAAAAGCAAATGCATCCTCGAACAGGATGTCGATTTCACTGGCGAGAGACTCCCGCAGAATACTTTTCGCGCGGAAAAAGCGCGTGCGTACCGTGGCCTCGGTGATGCCGACGCACAACGCGGTTTCCTCGACCGACATTTCTTCCAACGCGCGCAATACGAACACCGTGCGAAACGCCGCCGGCAACTGATCTATTTTGTGTTCCAGAAGCCGGCGCGTCTGTGCCCGTATGGCCGCCGCCTCCGGACCATCGGCACGGGCTTTCCCGTCATTCGCATTATTCAAATGTATCTCCAGATCCAACACGTTCTCCAGCGAAACGGTGCCTGACTCCTTCTTGCGCTTGCGAATTTTCTCCAGCGCCTCGTTGATGACGATGCGCGTGAGCCACGTCGTGAGCTTCGCTTCGCCCTTGAATTGCGCCAGGGCCTGGTAAGCCTTCAGATAGCCTTCCTGCACGGCGTCTTCCGCCTCGGCGTCGTCCTGCAAAATACTGCGCGCGGCGCGGTAGAGCGCGCGATTATTCCGCCGCATGAGGATTTCAAACGCCTTGTCGTTCCCGCTGATGGCCTGCTGCACAAGGGAAAAATCCGACAGTGCCGTTTCAGTCGTTGCTTCGCGTGCCGGATTCAGTCCCATTGGGCGCTCCTGAGTTTTACTTCTGTGACATTCGATGAGAAACGCGGGCCATACGTTCCCGCCCGGTGCCCCTTAAGCAACTGTGGTTAAAGCGAAGCGGCGTAGCGATGGCCAAATGTGAACCAGACGTCGATTGAGCGCTGCTTCAGTTTGCGGGCAAATAAACGCCCGCGCGGCGCCGTTTGAGACACGGCAGAAGCGATCTGCTGCAATAGTGGTGACGGTGACCGGATAGTTTCCGAACGTCCGCTCACGGCCCGATGCGGACATTCGCCATGCCCGTCCCCCGAGCACCAAGCTCATAGCCGAACTTCCTGCTTCGTCCTACACATACCATCGGGATATTCCTACATACCATTGGCATCAAAACTACTAGCATAACTATGCAATTTCCAATCCCAAGGCATCTATCCGAGTCCCCTTCGATCTCCCGTTTCGCACTCCGTTACAAGCTAATCTTTACCCAGGAGGTAATTCCTATGAAAAGCTGCGTAAGAAATTCGTTGCAATTATTGGCTGTAAGCGCATCCCTGATGTGTACAGCGCCTTTATATGCGGGAAATATATTTGTGTCGGGGCATGATGCAGATTTTCACGCAATATCAGGGAACACCCTAGGAGCACAACATCTCATTCAGCAAAGCTTGTTTTTCGCGCGGAATGGAAACACGGCACCCATACTGTTCGTCCAGAGTAATACCAGCAATATTGCCCTTGGCGACCATCTCGATTCGCAGCTAGGCCTGATCGCCAGCGGATATTCGGCTGGCAATACCGCCGGAAACCATTATGTGACAGTGAATGCGACAACATTCTCGACGACCAATCTTTCGCTCTACAGCGCGATCTTCGTCCCTTCTGACCATGGCGGCACCCTGACCGGCAATGATCTCCGGGCGTTGGACAATCGGGCACCGGACATCATCAGCTATTTGAACGGGGGTGGCGGGTTAGTCGCATTTGCGGAGGACGGCGTTCATCAGCCGGCGACACCGGGACCAGAACCCGCGCTGTTTGGCTTCCTGCCGTTCTTGGTATCTGCTACCGGGTTAAGCCAGGGCGAGTCCGGGTTTACGCTGAGCCCGTTTGGCGCATCATTGGGATTAACGCTCAGTGACATCAACAACAATTTTTCCCATAATTTTTTTACAGGCACTGGCGAAATGACCCCGGTCGATTTTGATGGTGCCGGACGTATTATTACGTTGGGCTTCAGCGGATCAATAACGCCCATCGGAGTTGTTCCCGAGCCCGAAACCTACGCGATGCTGCTCTCCGGTCTTGGCCTGCTTGGTTTTGTAACGCGTCGCAACAGGCAGAAAAGCGCCTAATCGATTTTTCAGCGATCACAGAGAACCCGCTTCGGCGGGTTTTCTTTTGGCTCGCGTCATCGCGTGTGTCGCACGGATTTTTCGCTTGGCGACAACGCATACGCAGCGCTCGACAAGCAAGCGTTACTGCACTTAAGTGCAGCGAGTAAGAGCATCGACCGGCAGCATCGAGCGCTGTACGGTAGCCCCTTTCTAGACACGGCAGACACGATCTGTTGCAATACCGTCAAACAACCTGGAGAGGAGCTTTCCCGATGACGATCATCGATTGCCAGATACACGCGTATGAAGCGAACACGCCGCAACGGCCCTGGCACACTGTGCCGAATTGGCCCGCTCACGTCACCGGTGATGAGATGGTGGCGGCGATGGACAAGGTCGGCGTCGACGGCGCGATCTTCATTTCTCCCTTCGCCATGCACCGGTACGACGCGAGCTATGCGGTGGAAGTGCAGCGCGCTCATCCCGGCCGGTTCGCTCTCGTCAAGCCGGTCGATCCGGATGATCCGGCAGTGGCCGATGTCATCGCCGAGTGGGAGAAGTCGCCGGGCACCGTCGGCATCCGCATCATGATGCCGAAGGAAGGCAAGCGCGAGCCGAATGACCCGGGCCTCGACCGCATCCTGCGCGCAGCAGTGAAGCACGACTTGCCGGTCAACATGTTGTGCTGGGGCAACGTGGATGTGGGCACGGCGCTCGTCGACCGCCATCCCGACACGCGATTCATCATCGACCATCTGGCCATCATGCAGCCGCGCACGCCTGACGCGCTGGCCGCTCAGCCATGGGCCGACCTGTCGAAAGTGCTCGACTTCGCCAAGCGCAAAAATGCGGTGATCAAGATCAGCGGCGCCTGCACGCTGTCACAAAAACCGTATCCGTTCCCGGACATCTGGGACCCGCTCGCCCGCGTGTTCGACGCGTGGGGATTCGACCGCTGTCTATGGGGCACCGACTGGACTCGCGCGTTCGCGGTCGTCAACTACGAACAGGCCGTCGAGCCTTTTCGCCTGACCGATCGTCTAAGTGAAAGTGAACGCGCGATGTTGATGGGTGGTGCGTGCGCTAAAGCTTATCGGTGGTCGCCGAAAGCATGACCGTTGCTACGCTCCAGTCAACACAGTTGCTCGCCGGCGTCGCTCGCGCTATCTGCGCATCGCTTTTTGCCAATGCAGCACTGAGTTGGAGCGCAGAGGCGTGGTCTCAATCCTACCCGGCCAAAACGGTGCGCGTCGTCGTGCCGTTAGCAGCGGGCGGGCCAACCGATGTGCTTGCGCGGACGATCAGTCAGAATCTCTCCGAAACCTGGGGCCAGATCATGCTGATCGACAACCGGCCCGGCGCAAATACAAATATCGGGACCGCCGCTGTCGCCAAATCGCCGCCGGATGGATACACATTGTTGTTGACGGTAAACAACCTGACGATAAATCCAGGTTTCTATCAGAACGTTCCGTTTGAGCCGCTGAAGGATTTCTCACCGATAATCTTGTTCGCTACGTCGCCCTTGATTCTGGTGGTGCATCCCAGTGTGCCCGCTAGGTCGGTCAAAGAGCTCATCGCGCTGGCCAGGACGAGACCTCGGGAATTATTTTTCGGCTCACCCGGAAACGGCAGTCCGCCTCATCTGGCAGGAGAGATGTTCAATACTCTGGCGGGCGTAAAGCTGGTGCATGTGCCGTATAAGGGCATCACCAATGCGGTGAGCGACCTCATCGGCGGCCAACTGGCGCTGATGTTTCCAGGATCGCCGATCGCGCTGCCGCAAGCCAAAGCCGGAAGGCTTCGTGCGCTTGCCACGACCAGCGCGAAACGAACTGCGGCGGCCCCGGAACTGCCCACGATCGCGGAAGCGGCTCTACCGGACTACGAGGTCTCGCTTTGGTACGGCCTGCTGGCGCCCGCGAAAACACCGCAGTCGATCGTGCAACGACTGCATGGTGAAGTGACTCGCATCATTGCCCTGCCCGCGGTCAAGGAGCAATGGGCCGCTCTCGGCGCTGAACCAATAAACACAACGCCCGAACAATTTGCCGCTTTCATCAAAGACGATATCGTCAAATGGCAAAAAGTCATTCGCGATTCCGGCGCGAAGATGGACTGACACACAGGAGAATGCAATGAAGATTACGCCATTGAGCAGCATGATGGGCGCCGAAGTCACAGGCGTCGACCTCAACGAGCCGCTCAGCGCCGCTGAGCGCGATCAGCTCTCCGCGGCATTTCTCGATCATTTGCTGTTATGCGTCCGCGATCAGCGCTTCGGCGACATCGGCGCCTTCCTGAACGCGTCACGTCATTTCGGCGAACCCAAGATCCAGCACATGGAGTCCTTCCGGCTGGACGAGCACCCGGAAGCCGGCGTTGTTTCGAGCGAGGACCGGGATGTCAAGGACGGCAAGCGGATCATCCGCGGGACCATGTTCCATACCGATGAAAGCTTCATCGCGGAACCGCCGAAGGCGACGGTCTTG
>JANXRI010000211.1 GCA_025353085.1 Betaproteobacteria bacterium | reverse complement strand
TACGTCGCGGTTGCCGCTGGAAGTCACCGTGCATACCGACCGTTTCGATGAAACTAACATCGCGGGAAAGTTCGACGCCTATGACCGCCGCCGTCAGGCGCGCCAGCAGTATAAGAAGCAGCGCGATGTGGCGCGCTTCGGAACGGCGGAGTTTTACGGGTGGTCGGAAGACAAGGCACGCCAGTACGCAAAGCCCGAGCGCGCGGATTTCGGCGCGTTTATCGTGGCTAAGAAATTTAACCTGACGTGAAGTCCAGCGCGACGAAGCCGGCTGTAATTAACTAATTTGGACATGTATGAAAGTGAAACCAACCAATTTGATCATCATCATGTCCGACGAACACAACCCGAAAGTGATGGGTTGCAACGGACATCCGCTGGTTAAGACGCCCAACATCGACGCGCTGGCCGCGGCCGGCACTTCATTCACGAGTGCTTATACGACTTGTCCGGTGTGCGTGCCTGCGCGCGCGGCGTTCGCGACGGGCAAATATGTGAATCAGATCGGCTACTGGGACAACGCCGACGCGTACGAAGGCGCGATTCCGAGTTGGCATCACCAGTTGCGCGATCGCGGCCATCGCGTTGTGTCGATCGGCAAATTGCATTTTCGCGGCCTGCCGGGCGACGACCATGGATTCTCGGAAGAAATCATTCCGATGAACATCATCGAAGGCAAGGGCGACCTGATGGGTTTGGTGCGCACCGATCTGCCTGCGCGCGGACTGTCATGGAAAATCGCCAAGCTTGCCGGGCCCGGTGAAACGTCGTACACGTTTTACGATCGTGAAATCGCGACCAAGGCGCAGATCTGGCTGCGCGAAGAGGCGCCCAAGTACCGCGACAAGCCGTGGGTTCTGTTCGTGTCGTTTGTGTGCCCGCATTTTCCGCTCGTCGCACCGGCGGAATTTTATTACCAGTATCCGGTCGATCAAATACCGCTGCCCAAGCAATATTCGCCGAACGAGCGGCCCCTGCATCCGTACCTGCGCGATTACTCGGACAGTTTCTGCTATGACAAATTTTTCGACGAAGTAAAGTTGAAGAAGGCCATCGCGGCTTACTACGGCTTGTGCACTTTCCTGGACGACAATATCGGCAAGGTGCTGCGCACGCTCGATGCGACCGGTCTTACCGAGAACACGCGCGTGCTTTACACATCCGATCACGGTGACAATCTCGGCGCACGCGGGCTGTGGGGCAAGTCGACGATGTACGAGGAGGTCGCCGGCGTGCCGCTCATCATCAAAGGGCCTGACATACCGCGCGGCGTGAAAATTACCGAGCCCGCGAATCACATTGATGCTTATCCGTTCATTCTCGAAGCGGCCGGTGCGAGTGTGCCTGAAGCGTACGACAACCATCCGGGCAAATCGCTGTTCAGGCTGGCGACCGGTTACAGGCCCGAGCGCAATGTGTTGAGCGAATATCACGGCATGGGCTCGACTACCGGCGCCTTTATGATTCGCCATGGCAAGTACAAGTTTGTGCATTACGTTGCGTATCCGCCGCAGTTGTTCGATCTGACAGCCGATCCCGAGGAGTTGCGGGATCTCGCCGGTGACCCCGCCCATGCGGCGACGCTGGAAGAATGCCGCGAGCGATTGTCCAGAATTTGCGATCCGGCTGAAGTAGATGCGCGCGCGAAGCGCCGTCAAGCCGAGTTGCTTGAAGAAAACGGCGGACGCGAGGCAGTGATAAAGCGTGGCGACCTTGGATTCTCGCCGCCACCCGGGTATCCGATTGTTTTAGGCTAGGGAATACGTATGAAATTGGCATTTACAGGATTGGGCGTGATGGGATATCCGATGGCCGGGCATCTCGCGCGTGCAGGACATGAGGTGACGGTTTACAACCGCACGCATTCGAAGGCCGAGCGCTGGGTGAAGGAATACGGCGGGCGTTCTGCAGCAACGCCGCGCGCCGCGGCGGAGGTTGCTGACATTGTGTTCTCCTGCGTCGGCAACGACGGCGATTTGCGGGCTGTCACCTTAGGCGAAGACGGCGCGTTCAGCGGCATGCGCCAAGGCGCAATTTACGCCGACCACTCGACGGTTTCCGCGAATGTTGCGCGCGAGCTTGAGAAAATCGCGCGAGCGGCGGGCTTGAGTTTTCTCGATGCGCCGATCTCCGGCGGCCAGGCCGGCGCCGAGAAGGGCATTCTGACGGTAATGGTCGGCGGCGATGCGGCGGCATTTGCGACCGCGCAGCCGGTGATGGCGCATTACGGCCGCGCGGTGACTCTGATGGGACCAGTCGGCGCAGGCCAGCTCACGAAAATGGTCAACCAGATTACGATCGTCGGACTCGTGCAGTCGCTCGCCGAAGGGCTCAACTTTGCGACGCGCGCGGGTCTTGATGCGAAGAAAGTGGTCGACGTGATTTCGAAAGGGGCGGCGCAATCGTGGCAGCTCGAGAACCGCGGGCCGACGATGATCGACGATAAATTCGATTTCGGTTTCGCGGTCGACTGGATGCGCAAAGATTTGCAGATCTGCCTCGACGAAGGCCGCCGCAACGGTTCGCTTATGCCGGTGACCGCGATCGTCGAGCAATGGTACGGCCGGCTGCAGGAGCAAGGGCATGGCCGGCTCGACTCGTCGAGCCTCATGAAGCTGCTCACGGAAAAATAAATGGCCGATTTGACGCCATTGCCCGCAGCGACTGTCACGCTAGTGCGCGACGGAGCGCAGGGCCTTGAAGTGCTCATGATGAAGCGCAACATGCAGTCGGCGTTCGTGCCGGGCCGCTATTTGTTTCCCGGCGGTTCAGTTGATCCGGGCGACGGTCTCGCTGACATTTATGCGCGCTGCGTGGGACTTACCGACGCGGCGGCGAGCCGCCGGCTCGGCATCGAATCCGGTGGTCTCGCGTATTGGGTCGCGGCGATTCGTGAATCGTTCGAGGAGTCCGGGTTGCTGCTTGCGCACGACGAAAACAGTCGGCAAGTCGGACATGAACAGGCAGCCGAATTAGCGCAGCATCGCAAAGCGGTGGCGGCGGGCGAACTCCCGTTTGATACGCTGTTGCGCGATTCAGGGCTGCGACTCGCGGTGGATACGCTTGTTTATTTCGCGCACTGGATCACGCCGGCGGGTGCACCGCGCCGCTATGACACGCGCTTCTTCCTGGCGCATGCGCCCGTCGGTCAGGAACCTGCGCACGATAACGAAGAAATGACCGAGAGCGTGTGGATGAGGCCGCGCGAGGGTGTCGAGCGCCATGAGGCGGGCACGTTTAAGTTGATGACGCCAACCATCCATACCCTGCGGCTTTTCGCGACGCATGAATCTGCCGACGCGCTGATGGCCGCGATGCGCGCATTGCCCGATGTGCCGACGATGGCGCCGCGTATCGGCAAAGACGGACGGCGCATCATGCCTGGCGAGCCTGGGTACGAAGAAGCGAACTCACCGGAGGCGCGGGGCGAATGGAAGAAGTAAAGAAGATAACGCCCGGTGCAGTTGTGCGGATCTCATCGCTGGTACGGCGTTTGACTGCGCCTAATCCCGGCATGATGACGGGTCCGGGCACCAACACCTATATCGTCGGGACGGATGCGCTCGCGCTGATCGATCCTGGTCCGGAGATCGAATCGCATCACGCGGCGATGCTGGACGCGGTGGGGAAGCGTCTGCGCTGGATACTCTGCACGCATACGCATAAAGACCATTCGCCCGCGGCGCGCGCCCTGAAAGCCGCGACGGGGGCAGAAGTCATCGGCATGCCGGCGCCGCAATACGACAATCAGGATGTCGACTTCGCGCCCGACCGGGTGTTCAAACAGGGCGACGTACTCGATTGCGGAGACTTCAGTCTGCGCGCAATTCACACGCCGGGCCACGCGTCGAATCATCTTTGCTATCTGCTCGACCGAGAAAAGTTACTGTTCACCGGTGATCACATTATGCAAGGCTCGACGGTCGTCATCAGTCCGCCCGACGGCGACATGGTTGCTTATCTGTCATCGCTCAAGTCATTGCTGGACTTCGACATCGAACGCATCGCGCCGGGGCACGGTCATCCGATCGAGGCCCCCCACGCAGAGGCGCAGCGCTTGATCGCGCATCGCCTGAAACGAGAGCAGAAAGTCGTCGACGCATTCAGCGCACGCAATCCGGCGACGCTCGATGAATTAGTGCCGATCGTCTATGCGGATGTTTCATCCAACCTGCATGCAGTCGCCCGCCGCTCGCTGCATGCGCATTTGTTGAAACTCGAGCACGATGGGCGCGTATGGCAGCAGGGCGAACGGTGGAAATTGCGGTAGAAGTGCTGCACTTCGATCGCGCCGTTTACCGAGGTTAGCAATTTCCTGCTCGCGTTGGAGGCTGGATTGCTTCTTCGTTGCCAGTGTCATGGGTACATCCCCCAACTGACTCGACCAAGAAATTGCGGCACAAGCGCAGGAGGAGTAACGTATTCGGATGGCTGGCGAGTGCGGCTCTTACCAGGGTCATAGATAAACGCAAAGCTGCTGGTTCGTTACATCTTGGAGGCATAAATTTTGGCAACTAAATTTCGTCACCTAAATTTCGTCAACCAATTTAAAGTTAAGTCCGCGATAGATGCCAGTAGCATATTGTCAACACCATGAAGCGTCCGGCTGCAATAGACCGCAAGTCGTACAGACCGTCGAGCCAAAAAATGCTAAAAGGTGAAGCGTTAGTACGCTGTCGCAGAAGCGAGCTTCGGACGCACAGCGTACTAACGCTTCACCGGCAGAGCACAATTTGCCCCGCGCCCGGCGAATATTTAAACACCCTTCATCGATTCAGCGGTCCAGTAGCGAGCAGTGGCGAGGGCATCAATCGAGACCTAACTTCTCGTCGCATCAGACGCGCTCTGCAATGACTTCGATATGCAATTCCGCAGAACGAATAACTCGACTTCTCGCGCTGAGTCACTGGCGCGCTGATGAACTCGAACGTTAGGGGTGTCAGGAGGACGTATCGCATGAATGAAGACCAAAAGGTCGGAGCGCTTGTCTTCGCCGTCGCCCTCACGCTCATTGCCGTGACACTCGTCCTATCCGAAGGCTGGGGTCACTCAAACGTGAGTTTGTTTCTTCACTTCCAGTATGGCGAAAGCTATTCAGACGCGATTACTGTTTATTCGCGCTACGTATTGGCACCTCTAGTTATCGTCGCCGGATACGGCGCAATTCGCTATTTCTCATTACTTCCCCCCATTTTTCGGCGGCAGCCAAAGTCCAAAGACGAGGAGGCCTGACATGTCCATCGGTTCGTTTCGGCGCGAAAACCTGAAGTTCCTGATTGCATGTCACGGCACTCAAACAGCGTTTGCAAACGCCCTGCGTCATAAGACGCTAACCCAGCCCATCATCAGCTCAATTGTTCGCAGTAAGCGCAGGTTTCATCCCAGTGAGGTGTTCGCCATTGAGCAGTGGTTGTGCATCCCTGAGGGTTGGATGGACCGCTACCCTTTGCGGAAAGCGTGGCTCCATCTTCGAAAACTGCGACATATGGAGGCCGACACCGTGCGCACGGTACACGCGTTGATCAGATTCGCCGGGCAAGCATAGCCGCACGTGAGTGACACCCCTAACCTGGCGCCGCACGCGGACGTGCGCCATAAAGCCGGCGCACGCCGGTGGGCTCTACGTTAGGGGGTCGTCCCGAGTTTCGAGTCGGCGCAAGAGGGATAAAACATGCGACTCCGCACATTGCTTACGTATTTGTTCATCACCGGCGTTTTCGCATACTCGCAATTGAGTCGTGCGGGTGTCGAAATTGACGAGCTGTTGTCTTCGGTCGGCCCTTTGCGGGCGACGCTTTCAGGCCCGGTTACGAAGGAAACGGTTAAGCAGGTCGAGTCCATGCTTACGCAGTCACGGGGACGCGACATTTGGCTGGATTTGAACAGCAACGGTGGGGATTGGGAAGCGGCAATGGCTATCGGCCGGCGACTGCGGAAGGTTTCTTCGCTCGCTCAAGTTCCGGACGGAGCTGCCTGTTCAAGCGCGTGCGTACTCGTTCTCGCCGGTGCACAGGTACGCGTAGTTTCGGGCAGCGGCCGCGTGGGAATACACCGGCCCTACTCGCCGACGAACACATCAGTCAGTCTGGAGGAGAGCCAAAAGCGGTTCCAGGCATTGTCGGCAGCGAGCCGAGCATTCCTCAGCGAAATGAACCTTCCCGAGTCTCTATTCGAAGCCATGATAAGGGTTCCTCCAGAACGACTTCGATTTCTAACTTCGCGCGAGCTTCAGGATTTCGGATTGGAAGGGAAGGATCCAGCGTACTCGGAAGTCACCGACAACTCGGAAGCCAGTGCTCTAGGCATAGATAAGCAGGAATATTTGCGGCGGAAGGCTCGAGCCCAGTCGGTTTGTGCAAACCTTGCATCGCAGGTCGTCGCAGCGGAACGAAAGAAAAAGGTAAAGGAGGGATTGGTTGTAGGGAAAAAATGGCTCCAATGTAGGCAAGCAGTCATGCGAGGCGAGCGCAATTGATTTGCCCCATGGCATTCGATCTTCCAGGGGTCAAGCCAGGCAGCGAGATCGAAACGCTTTTCAAAGCCGTCGGCTTTGTCGTAATCCAATGGGGGTTCGCCGAGCAGTCGCTCGACCTAATGGTGGCAAGCATCTTCTATTCGTTCGATGGACACCATTTGCTCAAACGCCGCCCGCAGCATCTTGAGGCGAAGGTAGAGTTCTTGCACCAGTGCTTCGCAGAAATGCCAGAACTTGCACAATTCAAAGCCGAGAGTGACGCGCTACTCAGGAAATTCTCCGCCACCGGAAAGAGGCGAAACGATCTCGTGCACGGTACCATTGCGACTACTTCCGCAGAAGACGGGGCGTTCACGTTTCTGAAAGTTGATGTAAAGCCCAAAGAGCATCACAGCATTCGT
>JANXRI010000209.1 GCA_025353085.1 Betaproteobacteria bacterium | reverse complement strand
GCCGCGTTTGCGGTATTCGCTACCGCGCCGGCTGCCGCTCAATCGGGCGATTATCCCAATCGCCCCGTGCGGATCATCGTGCCGCAGACGGCGGGCGGCGCGGTCGACATCGTGGCGCGCGCGATTGCGCAAAAGCTCAGTGAAGCGTGGGGTCAGCAGGTGATCGTCGACAACCGGCCGGGCGCCAACGGCATTATCGGCATGGAGGCGGTCGCCAAGGCGAAACCCGATGGCTATACGCTGGGAGCGCCGTTCACCTCAGTGCTTGCGATCAATCCATTCGTCTACAAGACGCTGCCGTATGATGCGTTTCGCGATTTCGCGCCGGTCATGCAAAGCGTGGCGAATGTCATCGTTCTTGTGGTCCACCCGTCCTTGCCGGTTCGCTCAGTGAAGGAACTCGTGGCGCTCGGAAAATCGCGCCCGGGAGATCTCGTCTACGGCTCGTTCGGCGTGGGCAATCTTACCCACCTGGCCGGCGAACTCCTGCGCATTGAGACCGGGTTGAAAATGGTGCATGTGCCTTACAAAGGCGAGACGCCGGCGGTGACCGATTTGATCGGCGGCCAGTACGTGTTGCTGTTCTCGACCTCGGCGGGGGTGTACTCGCATATCAAGGACGGCCGCTTGCGGCTGCTCGCGACCGGTGGCGAAAAGCGCGCCGCTGCTTATCCCGATGCACCGACGATGGCAGAGGCCGGTTATCCGGGCGCCGGTGTGACGGGCTGGTCCGGGTTGGCAATGCCCGCGGGCACGCCGCCTGAGATCATGCAGAAATTTTCACGCGAAGCCGCGCGGGTTGTGAAATCGACAGAAATGCGCGAGCGGCTCACCGCGCTCGGCGCCGAGCCGGTCGGCAGCACACCGGAAGAATTCACGGCTTTCATCAAGGCCGAAGCAAACAAGTGGTCGCGCGTGATTCGCGAAGCCGGTATTACGCTGCAATAAAGTCGTGCGGCTGACTCATCGCTTCTGACGCATGCATCCCGCTTTCGCCGCGCTTTTGTCAGCGCTATGGGTTGCGCCGTGTTTGGCTTTTGCACAAGCGTATCCGACCAAGCCGGTCCGGCTGATCGTGCCCTATACAAGCGGCAACACCGACACTACCGCGCGCATTTTCGGGCAAAAACTTGGCGAGCGACTCGGTCAGCAAATCGTGATCGACAACCGTCCG
The DNA here is from genome assembly GCA_025353085.1 of Betaproteobacteria bacterium. GTDB lineage: Bacteria > Pseudomonadota > Gammaproteobacteria > Burkholderiales > SG8-41 > PALSA-1004. The sequence continues at coordinate 2,920 of JANXRI010000209.1, read as the reverse complement.
GGCGCCGGCGCCAACATCGGCGCTGAAATCGCCGCGCGGTCGGCACCCGATGGCTATGTATTGTTTTACCTGAGCTTGTCGCATGCGATAAATGCGTCGCTATATCACAAGCTCAACTATGACCTGACGAAGGATTTCGCGCCGATTGCGCTGCTCATCTCGAGCCCTTATATATTGACCGTTCATCCATCGGTGCCCGCGCGGTCCGTCGCGGAGTTAATCGCATTCGCCAAGGAGCACCCCGGTCAGCTTAACTATGCGTCGTCGGGCAGCACGAGCCATCTGGCAGTCGAGTATTTCAGTACTCTCGCCGGATTGAAGATGAACCACGTGCCTTACAAGAGCGGCGCGCCGGCAACAGTCGCGATCATCAGCGGTCAGGTCGAAGTCGCCCTCGCCAGCGCGTCGGCCTCGATGCCTCACATCAAGTCAGGCAAGTTGCGCGGGCTTGGCATCTCCACTGCACAGCGCTCGCCGCAGGCGCCAGACCTGCCGACGATCAGCGAGTCCGGCGTGCCCGGCTACGATGTCAGCACCTGGCATGGTATTGCGGCGCCCGCCGGTACGCCACGCGACATCATCACGCGCCTCAACGCCGAATCGCTGGCGCTGCTCAAGATGCCGGACGTGATAGAGCGTTACCGCGCGGTTGATTCGGATGTGCTTGGCAGCACGCCCGAGCAATTAGGCACTCACATCCGCAGTGAAATCCAGAAATGGGCGAAGGTCGTACGCGACTCCGGTGTGGTTGCGGACTAGCAAGAGAAGCAGGATGAATGAGGCAAGTGGTTACAGTTTGGTGTCCGGCGCGCAAAGACAATTCATGACTCAATCCGGTGTTTGGAGGCGATGGTCGTTGCGCCAGAGCTTTTGGTTGGCGACACCCGTGGTGGCGTGGGCAATCGTCGCGCCCGCATTCGGCGCCGAAACCGGCACCGTGCCATTTGAACTGCCGGTTATCGAAGTCATCGCGACGACGCCGGCTGGCGGCACCGGGATTTCGGAAGGCAATTACCCGGGCAACGTGCAAATCATCAACCACCGCGATATGCCGCAGGACGCGCGCAATCTGCCCGACATGTTGAATCAGTCCATCGGTTCGATGAACATAAATGAAACGCAAGGCAATCCGTATCAAGTCGACCTCAACTATCGCGGCTTCTCGGCGTCGCCGGTGCTCGGCACGCCGCAGGGAATTTCGGTCTTTCTCGATGGCATGCGTATCAACGAGCCGTTTGGCGACCTGGTTTCATGGGACCTGATTCCGCAAATCGCGATTGCGAATGTGACGGTGATTCCCGGTTCCAATCCGGTCTTCGGGCTGAACACGCTGGGCGGTGCGGTGGCAATGAACACCAAAAGCGGATTTGCGTTTCCGGCGGGCGAAGCCAAGCTGAGCCTGGGCTCGTTCGGCCGCCGCAGCCTCGACGCGGAACAGGGCGGGCACGGCGAAAATGTCGACTATTATTTCGCGACCAGCCTCTACAACGACCGCGGATACGCCGCCCACAATCCAAGCCAGATCCGGCAGTTCTTCGGCAAGTTGGGCTTTCAGAACGAGCGCGCCGATCTCGACCTGACGCTGATGTACGCCGACAACCTGATGAACGGCAATCAGAACGTGCCACTGTCGTCGCTCGGCAATGCGGCGCAAGGTTACTCGCATCCCGACTATACGAGCACGCAGAGCGCGACGCTCAATCTGCGCGGCAGCTTCGAATTGAACGCGATCAATTCGATCACGGGCAATGTCTATTACCGCAACATCGCGCGCGATGTCTTCAACAGCAATGTCGGCAACCCAGTTGCCACCTCGACCAACGATCCGACTTGTGTAACTACCGCCGACTGTCCGGCGAGCAATCTACTGGCGCATTTCACCCAGAACATTGTCGGCGGGAATTTGCAATGGTCGAACAGCGACAAGCTCATGGGCAAGTCGCAGGTGATGACGATCGGCGCTAACGCTGAATACGGAAAGACTGCGTTCGGTAATTCCGGTCAGAATGCGTTGGTCGACAATACGAGCGCCACCATCGGCGTGGACGCGTTCATGCCGCAGGCGACAATTCGATCGACCAACCGGCGGTTCGGTATCTTTGCCACCGATACCGTCAGCGCGACCGAGCGCATGGCTATCACGCTATCGGCGCGTTACGATCATGCGTCGATCGGCTTGGCAGGCAGCTCGTGCACCGATCCGAACGCTCTGTGCAACAACGCGGCAACGATTTCGCCGACGCCGGGCGCGAATACGCTGACCGATGTCTCGGGCAATCATGATTATCAACGGCTGAATCCCTCGCTGGGCTTCGCGTATCAGCTATCTGAGCGGCTCACCGGATTCGCCAACTACGCCGAGGGCTTTCGCACACCTTCGGCAATCGAGCTGGCGTGCGCAGACCCTACTTCGCCGTGCACGGGAATCCCGAATGCTTTCGGCGCAGATCCCGACCTCAAAGCGGTCGTGTCCAAAACTTTTGAAGCAGGCTTCAGAGGCAATTTCTCCGACCGGCTGCGCTGGCGCGTGGCGGCGTTTCAGAGCATGCTGCATGACGATATTCTGTTCAACCAAACCAATGCCGTGCAGGGCTATTTTTCCAACGTGGGGAAGACCTTACGTCAGGGAGTGGAGTTCGCCTTTGATGCCAAGCGCGAGCGCCTCGACTATGCGGTCAGCGCGAGCTGGGTCGATGCGAGTTTTAGAAGTCCGTTCACTCTCGCGAATGGCGCGAATAGCTCGTGCATCGCTGCCAACGGCGCAGGCAACGGCTGCACCGGCGTCGTGGTGCAGGCGGGCGACAAGATTCCCGGCATCCCGGCGCTGACGTTGAAAGTGCGTCTTGGTTATGCGCTGACTGCGCAAACCCGCCTTAAAGCGACGATTCAGGCACAAGGTCCGCAATATGCGCGCGGCGAC
>JANXRI010000207.1 GCA_025353085.1 Betaproteobacteria bacterium | reverse complement strand
CGCGGGTGCGGTGATAGCTCTGATCACGCAGCCATTCGTGCTGCCAATTCGATCGCAACCGCCCGAAGTCGATGCTGACCGTCTCGAAGCGCACGTGCGGCGTCTGACGGTCGACCTCTACCCAAGAAGCCATGACCACAGTAAGAACATCAAGCTCGCGGCCCAATACGTCTTCGATCAATTCAAAGCCGCGGGCGCCGAAGTCGAATTTCAGGACGTAATCGTTCAGAAATCAACTTACAAAAATGTCATTGCCCGCTTCGGCCCGAAGTCCGGTCCATTGCTGGTAATCGGGGCGCATTACGATTCAAACGCCGAAGCCAGTACGATTGGGAGCGGTCCGCCGGGATATTCGCCCGCAACCCATACGCCCGGCGCCGATGACAATGCGAGCGGGGTCGCGGGATTGATCGAGCTCGCCCGTCTGCTCGGTCGCGATCAACAAACGCGTGCAATCGAACTCGTTGCCTACACGCTCGAAGAGTCGCCCCACTTTGCGACTGAACACATGGGCAGCGTATGGCACGCGCGCTCGCTGACGAAGGCGAAACGTCAAGTCGCGCTCATGTTGTCGCTCGAAATGATCGGCTACTTCAGCGACGCGCCTGGCAGCCAGCGCTATCCCGAGCCGGGCATGGTCCATCTTTACTCGGATAGAGCCAACTTCATAACGCTCGTCGGCAAATTGAGCGACTTCAATGCAATTCGCAAAGCGAAAGCGCTGATGGCGGGCGCGACCGACCTGCTGGTGTATTCGATCAATGCACCGCCGCTTTTACAGGGCATCGATTTTTCAGATCACCGCAGCTACTGGAGCGAGGATTTCCCGGCGCTCATGGTTACCGACACCGCTTTTTTCAGAAACAGCAATTACCACCAGGCGGGCGACACCTATGAAACGCTCGACTATCGCCGCATGGCGAAGGTAGTGCAGTCGGTTTATGCACTCGTCCGCGGTTTCTAAACATGCAAAAAATTTGTCGATGCAAAAATCCAGGCCCACGTTGTCGCGCACTGAGCGCTGAGCGAATCCGACGCAGCAAGTCTGGATCTACGCCGTCGTCAGCGACGAGCGTCATAACGCCGCGCGCGCGATGCTATGATAAGTGCCGACATTTCTCCGCGTTCTTACGATTCATTACGAACGGAGTACCAGGCAGTGGACCCCATCAATAAAATAACCTTCGTCGGCGTCGGCAACATGGGCAACCCGATGGCCGGCCAGTTGGTGAAAAAAGGTTTCGACGTAACGGTGTTCGATGTGCGCGCGGAAACGGCGCAGGCGTTTGTTTTCCGGCATGGTGGCAAGGCCGCCGCGACGCTCGCGACCGCGGGCACAGGCGCTGATGCGGTGATTTTCATGGTGCCCGACGATAAGGTCGTTCGCGAAGTGCTGTTCGAAAAAGGCCTCGCCGACGCGTTGGCGAGGGGTACTACCGTGGTCGACATGAGTTCGTCGGCGCCTGAGGCCACGAAAGTTATCGGCAATGATCTCGCCGCACGCGGCATTGGTTACGTCGACGCGCCCGTGATGGGCGGGGTAGTGTTCGCGCAAGACGCGACGCTCGACATCATGGCCGGCGGCGATGCAGAACTCATCGAGCGCTGCAAACCGCTGTTCGAAGCGATTGGCCGCAAGTTGTATGTATGCGGTCCGCTTGGCAGCGGGCATGTGCTCAAGTGCCTGACGAACTACATCAACGCGTGCGCGATGATCAACACGCTGGAGGCGATGACGATCGGCGCCAAATTCGGGCTCGACAGCGGCGTGATGGCCGATGCGATCGAATCGATGTGCAACGGCCGTCAGCATCCAATCGCCAAGAAAGTCGTGCCGCACGTGCTGACGCGCAAGTATGCAACCGGCATGGCAATGCAGTTCATCGCCAAGGACGTGAAGATCGCTGTGGACACTGCACACAGCATTCACGCGGCCGCACCGCTCGCCGAAAAGACCGCGGAATTGTGGGCGGCGGCCTGCAAGCAGCTCGGCGGCAAGCTCGACCAGACCGAGATCGTGCGCTACTGGGAGAGTGCGAGCGGCGTCAAACTTTAATACAGAATTTCTTCCCTTGTCCCTCTCTAACCCTCCACCGTTGACGCCGGGGAGGAAATCATAAAACAGGCGTAAATCGATGGCCGCACGCATACCGATCATTACCCCGCAAAGTGATCTCAATCCCGAGCAGCGGCGCGTGTTAGCCGGGCTTCTCGATCGGCGCGGCGGGCGCATTCCGGGGCCATATCGTTTCACGCTGCACTGCCCGGAAATCACCGAGCTCATGCATCCGTTCGGTGAATTACTACGGCTTAAAAGCACTTTTCCGCTGCGAGTCTCCGAAATGGTGATCGTGTCGACCGCACGCGCGTGGGACAGTGATTACATATT
>JANXRI010000307.1 GCA_025353085.1 Betaproteobacteria bacterium | reverse complement strand
GTCGCGAAGTGGGCATGAAGCGGGGGTGATGTGGGTAAATCTATTTACGCCAGGCCGCGCCGCCGTCGATCGTGAGCACAGTGCCGGTCGTATAAGCGGAGCGTTCCGAACATAGGAAAGCAACCGTGTCGGCGATCTCGGCCACGGTGCCGAGGCGGCCGAATGGAAAACCGGTCGTCAGTTCACGCCAGCGGCTCTCGTCGCCGAGTTCTTTCTTCGCCCGCGCTTTCCAGCGCACGACCTGGCGATCAGTTTCAATCGCGCCGGGATTCAGGCCGATGACGCGCACGCCGTGGTCGGCGCTTTCGGCGCCGAGCGCGCGCGATAACGCCATCAATGCCGCATTGCCCATGCTGCCGGCAATATAGTTGGCGGCCGGCCGCTCGCCGGCAACGCCGATGATGTTGACGATGACACCGCGTTTTTTCTCGCACATGTCGCGATAAATTTCGCGCGTGAGGTTGATGAAGCCGAACACTTTGAGGTCCCACGCGTCGCGCAGCGTTTTGTCGTCAAGCGCGGTGACGGTTCCCTGCGGGATTGCCCCCGCGTTGTTGATCAGGATGTCGAGCGAACCGCACGCTTTGACGAGCGCAACCGCATTGGTTTGCGTCGACAGATCGAATGCATGCACGGTCACCGTGGCGCCATATTTATCCGCGAGTTTCTTTTTCGCGGCTTGCAGACTCTCGGCACTGCGCGAGGCGAGATGCAGAACGCAGCCCTCAGCGGCCAATGATTCGGCAACGCCGTAACCGATGCCGCGCGAACCGCCGGTGATGAGCGCAGTGCGCCCTTTGAGATTGAGTTCCATGAGTGATATGTGCCGGGAAGTGGAAAAAAGGGAAATGCTACTATAGGGAAAATCACTCGCGCTGGCCAGTGTTCGCTCTTTTAACGCAACTTTCCGGAGTTCGAATATGCAATCAGAATTATTCGCCAAAGGTCTCATCGTGCGCAAAGAAGTGCTGGGCGCCGAATACGTCGACAAATCCATCAATGGGGCCGATGACTTCGCGCTCGCGATGCAGGAATACGCGACCGAAGCCGCGTGGGGTTCGATCTGGACGCGCCCCGGACTGCCGCGCAAAACGCGCAGCCTGCTCAATATCGCGATGCTGACCATCATGAACCGCCAGCATGAATTAAAATTGCACATCCGATCTTCGTTCACCAACGGCGTGACCAAGGCTGAAATCAAGGAAGTGCTGCTGCAGGTTGCGGCGTATGCGGGCGTGCCGGCGGGCATCGACGGCTTTCGTCTCGCGCGCGAGGCCTTCGCCGAAATGGACGCGGCAAAAAAGTGATTCGGTTCGAGTCCGCCGCAATATGACGGGCGCAATCGAGCGCGGGCTCCCCGTGCTGCGCCGGCCATGATTTCGATTCGGTATGTACTCGCGCTGACCTTATTTAGCATGACGGGCGTGCGCGCCGGCCGCGTCCTGCTCGCGCTCTATGCGCTCAATCTCGGCGCCCAGCCGGTAACCGTCGGTATGCTCGCTGCGACGTTTTCCGTTTTTCCGATGCTGCTGTCCTTACTCGCCGGGCGCTTCGCCGACCGTTTCGGTTCGCGCTGGCCGCTGATCATCGGTGCGGCCAGTGGCGCGTGCGGCATGCTCGCGCCGTATCTCGCGCCCGGAATGCCGGCGCTGTTCGCCGCCGCCGCGATGAACGGTTTTGCATTTACATTCACCAACGTCGCGTTGCAGAACCTGGTCGGGTTGCTGAGCACGCCGGCGCAGCAGGCGCGCAATTTCAGTAATTTCAGCCTGGCGCTCGCAGTCGCAAGCTTCGCCGGTCCGCTGATGGTCGGATTCTCGATCGATCATGCAGGCTATGCATACGCGTGCCTCTATGTGGTCGCAGTCTCGCTCGTTCCAGCCGCGCTGCTGATTACGCGCAATATCGCGGCGCCGCATGCCAAACCACCTGCCGCAACTTCGGGAAGTCTCCGCGCGGCGCTCATGCGTCCCGGCGTGTGGCGCGTGCTCGCCACCAGCAGTCTCGTCGTGACGGGTATCGACATGTTTCAATTTTATCTGCCGATTTACGCGCACTCGGTCGATTTGTCGCCGTCGGTCATCGGGATCGTGCTCGCCACGTTCTCCGCGGCGGCATTCATGGTGCGCCTCGTCATGCCGCGGCTGCTCAAAACCTGGAGCGTCGAAACGCTGCTCGCCTATTCATTTTATCTCGGCGCGGTGAGCCTTATGCTGGTGCCATTATTTCAAAACGGTTGGGTGTTGGCCTTGACATCGTTTCTGTTCGGGATCGGCATGGGATGCTGCCAGCCGATTACGATGATGCTCACGTTCACCGGTTCAGCGGAAGGCCGTTCCGGCGAAGCGCTGGGCCTGCGCCTGACGGTGAATCATCTGACCCGCGTCGTCACGCCGCTGGTATTCGGCTCGGTTGGCTCGGTTTTCGGTTTATTTGCCGTTTTTTGGGGAAATGCCGCACTGCTAGGGACGGGTGGCGTGGTCACCCGCGCGCTCCGCGGCGGGCAGCTACCGCCCTAGGCCTGTCAACTGCCGGCAGTCCGGCGCGTTATTAGGCTCATCCGGATGATCGGATCAACCAATGGAGAGAACAAAATGAACAAGATTTTAGCTACTTTAATCGCAACGGCATTTGCCGCTACCACGGTCACCGCGATTGCGGCGGACAACATGTCGAAAGACGCGCCGAAAGCAGACGCCCCGAAAACCGCCCCGGCAGCGGCCCCGGCACCGGCCAAGGCAGATGCGCCGAAAGCGATGACGAAAGAAGAAAAGAAAGCCGCGGCCAAAGCCAAAGCCGACGCCAAAGCGAAAGCCAAAGCCGACGCGAAAGCGAAAAAAGCCGCTGACGCGCAAGCGAAAAAAGATGCGAAAGCCAAAGCCAAGGCCGACGCCAAAGCTGACGCAAAGCCCAGCGCCGACATGACGAAATCGAAAGCTGACTCGAAAGCCGATATGGCTCCGGCAACACCTGCCAAGAAGTAAGTTTCACATCGCGGCAACACGCGCGATTCGCATGCTCAAAAAGGCGGGGGCCTCCCCGCCTTTTTGTTTGTACAGCGTCAGCGTATCGAGAGATCGACTAACGCACTGATGTCAGTTTCAAGCTCAAGACTGCCTATTTTCTCGATAAGCGCGTTGATCGCACGACCGGCGAGCGTGCGCGCGGCATTCTCGCGAAACTTGTCTTGCAGGTCGGCTGCGGACAGCGGATTTTGCGCGCTGCCGCGGTTGTGCATCTCGACGCGCTCGAGCGTGCGGCCATCGCTCGTGTAAACGATCACCCAACCTTTGTACTGGCCGCGTCCGGGGGCATCGCGATCGACCACGTAACTGACCTTGCGGGCAAGTTCCAGAATCGCCGGATCGCGCAGACATTCGTCGCTGTAGGCGTCGATACCAAGCCTGCCGCGTGCGAGCGCTTCGGCCAGCGAAAACTGCAGGCTCACGCGGCCATGCGAATCCGATGCGGGCGTAAATTTTTCCGCCACCGGTTCGCACACGACGGGAATCATGTACTCGGCTATCGGGCACACGATTTTTTCGACGTGTTCGGCGCGCAGACCTTGCGTGCGATACAAATACAGAATTGCGTCGAGAAACGAATGAATGACGTGCGCGACCGGATAGGGTTTGAACGACGTGTTGCGGCTTTCCCACGTCTTGCCCAGATCCGCGACCATGCGCGGAAAATCCAGTTTGTAGCTCTTATCCTGCACGTGCGAAGCAAATAAACCAAAGCGGCTTTCGAATACCGGCGCCGGTCCGGTGTAATCCGCGCGCGCGAGCAGCGAGGCGGCGATCCCCGACAGCGCGGACCAACCCGGATGCAGAAACTTGGATTGCGTGCCGTCTTCCCAGCACGCGAGGATGCCCGACGCCTGGCTGCCGGCGATGCCGGCTGCATTGCGCAGTTGCTCGACGTTAAGGCCGAGCAGTTTGCCGCCCGTGTAAGCGGCGCCGAAAGTGCCGATCACGCCGCTCGGGTGAAAACCGACTTTGTGAAACTGCTGGGGCGCGACCAGCCCGATGCGGCAGGTAATTTCATTGCCCGTGGCAATGGCAGTGATGAGCTGCTCGCCGCTCGCCTTGATCATTTCGCCGACTGCGAGTGCGGTGGCGACGATCGGGCTGCTGATATGAATGACGGATTCGTTATGCGTGTCGTCGTACTCGAGCGCCTGCGCCATGGTGCCGTTGGCGAGCGCCGCCTGCATCGCGGGCACACGCTCGCCGGTGCCGAGGATGCGCGCGTCTTCGCCCTTGCCCATCGCGAGCGCTGCCGCCCGCACGGATCTGCCGGTTGGAAGCTCGACCGCCGCGAGCGCAAGACCAATGATGTCGAGCACGCGCAATTTGGTGCTGGCGACGACGTCCGCGGGCAGATCGGAGAATTTGAGTCGCGCGCACCAAAGTGCTAACTGTTCACTGTAACTGGCCATTGGCGCTCCGGATTTGGGTTGCAGAGTATACGTGACGAGCATGCGCTCGCCACGCCGCGCGCTGGTTGTATTGGCAGAGGGCGATTGTTAATATCCCGCGTTCTCGCGCGCGCGCCGCGTCACTCACCGGAAAGTCCATCATGAAAGCACTTGTCGTCAGAAAGTTTGGCGCGTCCGACACGCTGAAAGTCGAAGAATGGAGTGTGCCCGCGCCGGGCGCCGGCGAAGTGCTGATCGATGTGCACGCGGCGGGAATCAACTTTCCCGATCTGCTGGTCATCGACGGCAAGTATCAGTTCCTGCCGCCGCTGCCGTTCGTGCCGGGCAAGGAATGCGCGGGCATCGTCAATTCAGTCGGCGCGGGCGTTACTACGCTCAAGCCCGGTCAACGCGTGCTGGTGCAGATCGAGTATGGCGCTTATGCGCAACAGGTGACGACCAAAGCGGTGAACTGCCACGTGGTGCCCGATGCGATCAGTTTTCCAGAGGCCGCAGCGATGGGACTCACGTACAACACCGCGCATTTCGCGCTGGTCGAGCGCGGCCAACTGAAGCCGGGCGAAACCGTGCTCGTGACTGGCGCTGCCGGCGGGGTCGGCCTCGCGACCGTGCAGGTCGCCAAAGCGCTCGGCGCTGTCGTGCTTGCCGCCGTCAGCACGCCCGACAAAGCGGCAGCAGCCAAAGCAGCCGGCGCCGATCACATCATCGACACGAGTGTTGCGGACCTGCGCGAGAAATTGCGCGAGCAGGTGTTCGCTGCCGTCGGCAAACGCGGCGTCGACATGGTCGTCGACAATGTTGGCGGCGATGTGTTCGACGCGTGCATGCGCGCGGTCGCGTGGTGCGGCCGTCTCATCATCGTGGGTTTCGCCGGCGGGCGCGTGCCCGAGATCAAGGCGGGCCATTTGCTCGTGAAAAACATTGCGGCGATCGGCCTCCAGTTCAGCGATTACCGCGACCGCGAGCCCGAAAAATGCCGCGTCGTGCGCCAGCAATTGTTCGATCTTTACAGCGCCGGCAAATTGAAGCCGCACGTGATGGCGACTTTTCCGCTCGATCGTTATGCCGAAGCGTTGGCCCTCGTCAAAGGGCGTAAGGTCATCGGTAAAGTGGTGTTGACGACGGGTTAAGGAAGACCTGATGCGTTAACTGGGTCGCCGGAATCGGCTTTCGTCCGAACATAATTATTGACGTCTAGACGTCTGAATGGCTAAATACGTTTTCTATCTGAGGATGTTCTGCGATGAGAAAACGGCCCGGCGAAGTGCGTGACGCGATTGTCAATGTCCTCAAAACGCGTCCGCGTGGCGCCAGCGTGGCGGAGATTACGCAACACGTCACAACATTTATAGGCGCAGTTCCGGCGTCGTCGATCAGATCCTATTTGCAATTAAATACGCCCGAATTGTTTGCGCGGATGAATCGTGCGCAATACGCACTCAATGGATTTGAATATCAACCGTTAGCGCCCCCGCAGGGCGTCGCCAATCGATCTATTCGGTTTGGACAAAGCACTTTGGTTCAGGACGATTGTTTCGCCTGGCTTGAACGGCGGCCGTTGAACTCAATACACGCGGTCGTAACCGATCCGCCTTATGGGCTTGTTGAGTATTCGGAACTGGAGCAAAAGAAATTGCGCGCGGGTAAGGGGGGCGTTTGGAGAATCCCTCCATCGTTCGATGGTTCTCAGCGGTCTCCGTTACCTCGGTTCACCACACTCAAGCAGACTGATCTCGACGCCCTTGAGCAATTTTTTACCGCGTGGGCTGAGCGTTTGCTGCCAGTATTGGTGCCGGGCGCGAACGTGGTTGTTGCAAGCAATCCTTTGCTTTCTTATCTGGTGTCGGGTGCGTTGGCTTGCGCCGGGCTTGAGCGGCGCGGGGAAATCGCCAGATTAGTTATGACAATGCGCGGAGGTGATCGCCCCAAACACGCACACAAGGAATTTTCCGGTGTGAGTGTGATGCCACGGTCAATGTGGGAACCGTGGCTGGTATTTCGCAAACCTCTCGAAGGACGGGCACAAGACAATCTTCGTAAATGGGGTACCGGCGGGTTTCGACGAATATCCGCGGAACGCCCTTTCGGGGACGTCATTGAGTCTTCGCCAACGCGATCATCCGAACGTGCGTTAGCGCCTCATCCAAGCCTCAAGCCTCAGGGTTTTCTACGGCAGTTGGTGCGCGGGGTTTTGCCGCTCGGGAAAGGTATCGTGCTCGACCCATTTGCAGGTGCGGGCTCTACATTGGCGGCAGCGGAGGCACTTGGCTACGAAAGTATCGGCGTGGAGAAAGATGCGGCTTATTTCAACGTCGCTACAAAAGCGGTACCGAAGTTGGCGAGGCTAGCGTTGAATACGGATTAGATCTTATAAATCCGGCTCTGCCGCAGCTTCGCAATGCTTTTTTGGAACCTCTGATTAAGTTCGTCACTCTCGGCGCGTGAGAGCCTGCCTCGGCAGGTTGTTAGCCGGGGCAGGTGCCCAGGCGCTTGAATGCACTGGATTCCGGCGTGCGCCGGAACGAGTGCGCCCGTGAAGGCGCGATATCAACACGGTGGAAGTCCGTGTCATGGTAAGCCAAGACCATGAAGCTGAAAGTAACTGCGTTGCCGCGAGG
>JANXRI010000176.1 GCA_025353085.1 Betaproteobacteria bacterium | reverse complement strand
CGCCAAGCGCGTCGAGGATGCGGTCCGTACCATCGGCAAGCAGCAAGGGTGAGCGGACGATGATCGTGCGCAGGGACCATATCGCAGGCGCGTTCTTCATCGCGGCCGGCATCGTCGTTTGGGCGCTGAGCGGCGACTTGCCGGTCGGCAGCCTCGCCTTTCCGGGCGCCGGCATGATGCCCAAGCTGGTGGTTGCGATCATGATCGCGCTGGCGCTGGCGACCATGCTGTCCGCCGGCTCCAGTCCGCCGGTCGCCGAACTCGAGTGGGGCGATCTCGGTCATGCATCGCGAGTGCTGGCCGTCGCAGTTCCCGCGGTCGCGCTCTACGCCTGGGCGGGCTTTCTCATCACGATGTCGCTGCTGCTGTTCAGCCTGCTGTTCGTGCTCGTGCTATCAATCAGGTTTTTTTCGATTTCCTGCGCGGGCCCGCGGCGCGCGCAGAAGCGCTCTACATACTCGGCGACCTGTTTGAGTATTGGGCAGGCGACGATGACAATGATCCCTTTAATGCGTCAGTACTCAGTGCGCTGAGCGGGCTTGCCGATGACGGCGCGAAACTGTACTTGATGCATGGCAACCGCGATTTTCTGATTGGCGAATGCTTCAGTGACGCGTGCCACGCGACAATTCTTCCGGACCCGGCGCTGCTCGACCTGTACGGCACGCCGACGCTGCTGATGCACGGCGACACCTTATGTTCGGACGATCTCGGCTATCAGGAATTCCGCGGCAAAGTGCGTGACCCGCGTTACCAGCAGCAGTTTCTCGCGCAGCCGCTCGCCGAGCGCAAGCGGATCATCGCCGGCCTGCGCATGGAAAACGTCGAGAAAAAACAGCTCAAGTCGGAGTCCATCATGGACGTGACTCCGGCGACGGTGGAATCGGTCTTACGCGAACACCGCTATCCGCGCCTGATTCACGGCCATACCCACCGGCCCGCGCTGCATCGGCATGTCGTCGACGGGCATGTCTGCGAGCGCTGGGTGCTGGCCGACTGGTATACGCGCGGAAGCTATTTGCAATGCGATAACACCGGCTGCAACGTCATCGAACTCGCCTCCACTTGAACCGTGGGGCGTCAGCCTATGCAGCGTCGGCCAATCAAGCGCTGCTTCGTTTAACCGAGCGCCTGCCTGAAATCGCCCAACAGGTCGTCTAAATCCTCGATGCCGATCGACAAACGGATCAGCGAATCTGCAATACCCATCTCGGCCCGGCGCTGCGCTCCCATTTCCCAGTAAATTGTGTGCGCGATCGGAATCGCGAGCGTCCGGTTGTCGCCGAGATGGCTCGATGAAATCACGAGCTTTAACCGGTTGAGAAAATCGAAACAGTCGATGCCATCAGCGAGTTCAACGCTCATGAGCGCGCCGTAAGTTTTAAACAGCGAGGTCGCGAGCCGGTGCTGCGGGTGATCGTCGAGGCCCGGGTAATACACTTTTCTGACTTTGGGATGGGCCGCCAGAAAACGCGCGAGCTGCACGGCATTGCCCGAAGCCTTCTCCATGCGCAATGCGAGTGTCTCAGCACCGGTGGCGATGCGGTGCGCAGGTTCAGCGGCGAGCGTGCTGCCAATGTCCCGCAACCCTTTCTTGCGTATCTGGAGTATCCCCCACAGCGCGGGCTGGGCGTTTTTGTAATTGTCGTAGATGTTGGAAAAGCGCGTCCAGTCAAACAAGCCGGTATCGGTCACCGCGCCGCCCAGCGCATTGCCATGACCGCCAATGTACTTCGTCAATGAATTGACGATGAGTCCTGCTTTGTCGCGCTTGGGCAAATACAGATAAGGCGTCGTCATCGTGTTATCGACGACGTAAAGCACGCCGCGCGCGGCGCACAACTCGCCGATGCGTGTCAGATCGGCGATCTGCGTGCGAGGGTTTGCGATGGTTTCCACGAACACCAGACGGGTGTTGGGGCGGATGGCGCCGGCCACATTTGCGACGCCGGTGGGATCGACAAAACTTATTTCGCAACCCAGAGCGTTGAGTGTGCCAAACAGGCTGTTGGTGTTGCCGAACAGAAACGAGCTCGATACGACGTGATCGCCCGCGCGCAGCAACGCGATGAAAATGGCGGCAATCGCAGCCATACCTGTGCTGAAGCACGCGGTGGCGATGCCGTCTTCCATTTTGCTGATTTTCGCTTCGAGCGCGGCCGTCGTGGGATTGCCCTGGCGGCCGTAGACATAGCCGGAAAGCTCCCCCTTGAATACTTTAGCGAGGTCTCGCGCGTCCGCATAACCGTATGCAACCGAAGCATGCATCGGCTTATGTACGGCAAAGTGCTCGATGGGCGATTCGAGATCCGAATGCAGAATCTTCGTGGTGAAGCCGTTCTTCATGGCAAGCTCTTTTCAACAAAAAACCCGATCAGCTTGCGCGGACCGGGTTTCTGGCTCGCTTTAGCCGTATTTATTTGTCGTCCGGCTTGCACCGGCGGCGCCCGCAAGCTGATCTCAAATCGGCGCACTGGGAAAGGTACTCGCCTGTCGTTGACTTGTCAAATTCGAGAAAGGGCTTAATCAATAACTTCGAGATTGAGATCGAGCTGCGAAGCGGCAAATGCAGCCTGCTTGCTGCCCTCGCGGCGCTGCGCTTCGACGCCGTCGAGATATGCCTGTGTCACATCGCCGGTGACGTAATTGCCGCTGAAGCACGAATCTTCGAAATTCATCACTCTCGGGTTGACCGAGCGCACGTCGTCAATCAGCGCCGACAGATCCTGGTAGATGAGATGGTCGGCGCCGATCTCGCGCGCGATTTCCTCGTCGCTGCGACCGGTCGCAATTAACTCGTCGCGCGTCGGCATGTCGATGCCATACACGTTCGCAAACCGCACAGGCGGGGCCGCCGACGCGAAAAATACCTTGCGTGCGCCGGCTTCGCGCGCCATCTGCACGATTTCCCGACTCGTCGTCCCGCGCACGATCGAATCGTCAACCAGCATGACATTCTTACCCTTGAACTCCATGCCGATGGCATTGAGTTTCTGGCGCACCGATTTTTTGCGGATACCCTGCCCCGGCATGATAAAGGTGCGGCCGATGTAGCGGTTCTTGATGAAACCCTCGCGATACGGCAGGTTGAGGCGGTTTGCCAACTGCATCGCAGCGGGCCGGCTCGAGTCCGGAATCGGGATCACGACGTCGATGTCGAGTTGCGCATATTCGCGCTTGATTTTGTCGGCGAGGCTTTCGCCCATGCGCAGCCGCGTCTCATAAACGGAAATACCATCCATTACCGAATCCGGCCGCGCGAGATACACGTATTCGAAAATGCACGGGTTGAGCGACGAATTCAGCGCGCACTGCTGTGAATAAAAATGGCCGTCCTCGTCGATAAATATCGCTTCGCCCGGCGCAATGTCGCGCTCCAGTTTAAAACCCAGTGCGTCGAGCGCGACCGACTCCGACGACACCAGATATTCGGTTCCATGCTCGGTTTCCATCTTGCCATAAACGAGCGGCCGAATTCCATAAGGGTCGCGGAACGCGAGCAATCCATAGCCGGCGATCATCGCGACGACGGCGTAAGCGCCGCGGCAGCGGCGGTGCACGCCTGACACCGCGGCGAATATAGTTGCCGGGTCGAGCTTGTAATTGGCAGCGCCTTCCTGCAGCTCATGCGCGAGCACATTGAGCAGCACTTCGGAATCCGAATTCGTATTGACGTGCCGCAGGTCCTGGCGAAACAGATCGCTTTTGAGCTGATCGGTATTTGTCAGGTTGCCGTTGTGCCCGAGCACGATGCCGAACGGTGAGTTGACATAGAACGGCTGCGATTCCGCGGCCGACCATGCCGAGCCGGCAGTCGGATAACGCGTGTGGCCGATCCCGCAGGCGCCAAGCAAGCCTCGCATGTTGCGCGTGCGAAATACGTCGCGCACCATGCCGCCGCCTTTATGCATGTGAAAAGTCGCGCCTTCGGCGGTCACGATGCCGGCGGCGTCCTGGCCCCGATGCTGCAACACCAGGAGGCCGTCGTAGAGTACCTGGTTAACCGCGTTCTTTGCTACAACGCCTAATATGCCGCACATTAAAATCCCTAACCGTAGTTGATGTGCTTCGCCAGGTCGTCAGGCAACCAGACTTTAACCCAGTTGGCGAGAATTATCAGCGGCTCGCTCAACATCGCATTGCGCCACGCCGCCTGCCGTGGCAACGCCGTCAATCCGGCGAGCAACACGGCGATCGTGACGATCGTCAGTCCGCGCGCCAGCCCGAATACACCGCCCAGCGCTCGATCCGCGAAACCGAGTCCGACGGTCTTGACCAGACGCGATATCGCCATCGCAAGCAACATCATGACCACCAGCACCGACAGGAAAACGCCGAGGAACCCCGCCAACAATCGCAACGACGGGTTCGTGAGCGCCGGCGGCAATAGCGCGGCAGCTTCGACAATGAACATTTGCGCGACGACAAACGCGACGATCCAGGATGCGAGCGACAAAATCTCGCGGACCAGCCCGTGAATGACGCTCAACAGAATCGAGATGCCGACGATTGCGATAACTGCGTAATCGATCCACGTCATTTCGGAATGACGTTGCCGTTCAATCCCAGTTTCTTCAACTTGTCGCGCGCCTTATCGGCATCGGGCCGTGAACCGAATGGGCCCGCGCGCACGCGCGTCACATTGCCCCTGGCGGTCGGCACCACTTCGGTATAAGCCTTTATTCCGCTCGCGGTAATCTGATCGCGCATCTGCTTTGCTTTGTCCGGATCGTTGAGTGCAGCCACTTGCACGATGTACCCGGCGGCGCCTTTTGAATTTGCTTTTGGTTTGTCGGCCGATTTTTCTTTATCGGCGACTTTCGGTTTAACGGCGGCTGGCTTCGGCGTGAACGCGGCCTTGTCGGGCGCCGCCTTCTGCGGAGGCGCTGCTTCTGTATCGTTCGATGCTATTGGAGCCGCCGTTGCCGGTTTGGCCGCGGGCACGGCGGCCGCAACTTTAGGCGCATCGATTCTGGCACTCGTATTGTCGGTGGCGCGCTCCGCCGGAGCCGGCGCATCGGACTTGGCGGCGGGCGAGAATTTTTGGGCTGGTGCGACCGGCACGATCTTCGACTTGAATACGCCGGCATCGGGTGACGGAATCTTGATACTGACATCCTGGCTGACCGGTTTGGGCTCATGATCGAGCACCATCGGCAGGAATACCGCGACTATCGTCACCAGGGCAATCGCCCCGACCAGCCGGCGGCGCGCGCGTTTCCTGAGCTGCAGTTCTTCGTCGCTGATCGATTTGGGCATGGCGGTCCGGAAACCTAGGTCTTACGTTGTCGTTCGCTCATCACCGCAGCAACCGTAAGAAAGGATCCGAAAACGATAATTTTATCATTATCAGACGCCGATTCACAGGCGGCGTGCCATGCGGCTGCGACATCGGCGAATTGCGCAATCGGCGCGTTCACCCCCGCGCGCGCGAGTTCAGCCGCCAGTTGCCCGGCGCTGGTGCCGCGCGCGCCGCCCGTGCCGGCCACAAACCAATGCGCGATGTAAGCCTTGACCGCCGTGACAACACCGCCGGTATCTTTATCGTTCAGCATGCCGAATACGGCGAGTGTGCGGCCGCCAGCCGGCATGCTGGCGAGGTTGGCGGCTAACGCACGCGCCGCATGGGGATTGTGCGCGACATCCAGAATCACGAGCGGCCTTCCTGGCAGCACCTGGAAGCGCCCCGCCACCTCTGCCTGCAACAGGCCGCTGCGCAGATCCTGCGCGGTCACCGGCAGGCGCGCGCGCAGGCTGTCGAGCGCGGTCAGGCAGGCTGCCGCATTGCTGAGTTGAAAAGTGCCGCGCAAGGCCGGATACGGCAAGCCATAACGTTTGCCGCCTGGCCCCCAATAACGCCATTGCTGCGGCTCGGCGACATAACCAAAGTCGCGATCAATAACCGCCAGATCAGCGCCGATTGCACGTGCATGATTGACGAGAGAAACCGGTGGCTCCGCGTCGGCGCACACTGCCGGTCGGCCAGCCCGGAAAATACCGGCCTTTTCATAACCGATGGCTTCGCGCGAGTCGCCCAGATAATCCTGATGATCGAGATCGACGCTCGCGATGAGCGCACAATCGGCATCGAACGCATTCACGGCATCGAGCCTGCCGCCGAGCCCGACCTCGAGAATCACCACGTCAACATTGGTCTCGGCAAACGCCAGCAGTGCGGCCAGCGTTCCGAACTCGAAATAAGTCAGCGTGGTGTCGCCGCGCGCAACGTCAATGCGTGCAAACGCACGGCACAAAACGTCGTCGGTCGCTTCACGCCCGTCGATATGCACGCGTTCGTTGTAGCGCAAGAGATGCGGCGAGGTATAGCAGCCGACGCGATAACCGGCCTGCAGCAGAATCGCTTCGAGCATCGCGCAACATGAGCCCTTGCCGTTGGTGCCGCCGACGGTAATGACCGCAAAGCCCGGGACGATCGCAAGCGAACGCGTAACCTGCGACACGCGTTCGAGACCCATGGCGATGGCCTTGGGATGCAGCCGCTCGAGATATTCCAGCCATTGTGCGAGCGTAGACGGCGGCGACTTACTCACGGCGCATGCAGTGCCTGGACGTTCTTCAGGCTGCCGCCGGCAGCTTGAGCAGCAGCGTAATTACACTTGCGAGCTTGTCACGCATTTCGCGCCGGTCGACGATCAAATCGATCGCGCCATGCTGAAGCAAAAATTCCGAGCGCTGAAAACCTTCGGGCAGCGTTTCGCGCACTGTCTGTTCGATTACGCGCGGGCCGGCAAACCCGATAAGCGCGTTCGGTTCTGCAAACACCACGTCGCCAATCAGCGCAAAGCTCGCCGACACGCCACCCATCGTCGGGTCGGTCAGCACCGAGACGAATGGCAGCTTCTCGGCGCCGAGTCGCGTAAGCGCCGCGCATGTTTTGGACATTTGCATTAATGACAGAAGCCCTTCCTGCATGCGCGCGCCGCCGCTCGCCGTAAAGCACACGAAGGGCAGTTTCTGCTCGAGGCATACCTGCACGCCACGGACGAACCGCTCGCCCACGACCGAACCCATCGAGCCGCCGAGGAACTTGAATTCGAACGCCGCGACAACCAGCGGGATTGTTTTGATGCTGCCTTGCATGACGACCAGCGCGTCGTCTTCTTCCGTGTCCTTGCGCGCCTCGTCGAGCCGCTCGGCGTAGCGCCGGCTGTCTTTGAATTTCAACGTGTCGATCGGCAGGACTTCATTGCCGATTTCGTAGCGGCCCTCTGAATCGAGCAGCGAATCGAGACGCTCGCGCGCCGACAGCCGGTTGTGGTGATTGCACTTTGGACAGACGTTGAGGTTTTTTTCAAGATCGGTCCGGTAGAGCACCGCTTCGCAAGCATCGCACTTGCTCCACAGGCCTTCCGGAACGTTCTTCTTGGGGCTGCCACCGTCGCGGTTGATCTTCGGCGGCAACAGCTTTTTCAACCAACTCATGGCGTCATCCTCTTTAGGGAAGCTTTGATTGCATACAATCAAAGCTGCTTCTGACGTGGGGGATTTATCAGGGATGCGGACCCTTTATTCCATTACCTTTTAGCGGTCGAGGGCACTGCGGATATCGTTGACCAGTGTCGAGATATTGTCCAGCACGTCTTCGCGCGAGCTCGATTCGATTTCCTGCACCAGCCGGCTGCCGATGACGACCGCGTCGGCGATTTGTCCGACCGCGCGCGCGGTCTGCGCATCACGTATGCCAAAACCGACGCCGATCGGCAGTTTAATATGAGCGCGGATGTTGGGCAGTTTTTTGGCCACGTCTGCAACGTCGAGGTTTGCCGCACCGGTGACGCCGCGCAATGAAACGTAGTAAATGTAGCCACGCGCGTAACGCGCAACTTCCTTGATGCGCAATTCCGTTGAGGTCGGCGATAGCAGAAAAATCGCATCGATTTTTCGCTGCTCGAGCAATTCGGCGAACCGCGCGGCTTCCTGAGGCGGGTAATCGACGACCAGCACGCCGTCGACACCAGCAGCCAGTGCGGCATTCGCAAACGCTTCGTAACCCATCGCCTCGATCGGATTCGCATAGCCCATGAGCACCACCGGCGTCGAACCGTTGGTCGCGCGGAATTCGGTCACGAACCCGAGAACGGTCTTGAGCGAGACGCCGTGCTTCAACGCGCGTTCGTTCGCGCGCTGGATCGTGGGTCCGTCGGCCATCGGATCCGAAAACGGAACACCGAGTTCGATCACGTCGGCGCCCGCCTTCGCCAGCGCGTGCATCAGCGGGACCGCGAGTGCAGGATCAGGATCGCCGGCCGTGATAAAAGGGATCAATGCCTTGCGGTTGTTCTGCTTTAATGCGGCGAATGTAGCGGCGATTCTCGACATCGCGGCTAGAATTTCAGGCCGGACTTCTCGGCCACTGTATGCATGTCCTTATCACCGCGCCCCGACAAATTTACGAGCAGAATCTGGTCGGCCTTCATACGCGGCGCCATCTTCGCCGCGTACGCAAGTGCATGGCTCGATTCGAGCGCGGGAATAATGCCTTCGAGCCGGCACAGGTTATGAAACGCAGCCAGTGCTTCATCGTCGGTTACCGCAACGTACTCGGCACGGCCGCAGTCTTTCAACCACGAGTGCTCGGGGCCGACGCCGGGATAATCGAGCCCTGCTGAAATCGAATGCGTCTCGATGATCTGGCCGTTGTCGTCCTGCATCAGATATGTGCGATTGCCGTGCAAGACACCGGGCTTGCCCGCGCACAACGTCGCGGCATGCTTGCCGGTTTCGAGTCCATGGCCTGCGGCCTCTACGCCGACCAGCCGCACCTTCTCGTCTGAAATGTAGGGGTAAAAAAGACCCATCGCATTGGAACCGCCGCCGACGCATGCGAGCACCGCGTCTGGCTGGCGGCCGGCCATGTCGAGCATTTGCACCCGTGATTCAATACCGATGACTGACTGGAAATCGCGCACCATCATTGGATACGGATGCGGGCCGGCGACGGTGCCGATAATATAGAAAGTGTCGTCGACGTTGGTCACCCAGTCGCGCATCGCCTCATTCAAAGCGTCCTTGAGCGTCTTCGAACCGGATTCGACCGCGACAACTTCCGCGCCGAGGAGCTTCATGCGATAGACATTTTGCGCCTGCCGCTTGATGTCCTCCGACCCCATGTATACAACGCACTTCATTCCATAACGCGCGGCAACTGTCGCAGTGGCGACGCCATGCTGGCCTGCGCCTGTCTCAGCGATCACACGCGGCTTGCCCATGCGTTTGGCCAGCAACGCCTGGCCAACGGTGTTGTTGATTTTATGGGCGCCCGTATGATTGAGATCCTCACGTTTGAGGTAAACCTGCGCGCCGCCAAAATGCTCGGACCAGCGCCTGGCGTGATAAATCGGGCTCGGCCGGCCGACGTAATGCTTGAGTTCGTACTCGAACTCGGCGCGGAACGCCGGATCATGACGATAACGTTCGTATTCGGCCTTCAGTTGGTCGAGCGCCTCGATCAATGTTTCGGCCACGAACACGCCGCCATACTGGCCGAAGTGACCGCTTTCGTCAGGCAAGTCGTACATCTGCACTGCGCACCTCTTTCATGAATGCCGCGATTTTTTGCGGGTCTTTGATGCCGGGGCTCGCCTCAACGCCGGAACTCACATCCACCGCCCACGGCAACACACGGCATATCGCATTACCTACATTAGCGGGATTAAGTCCACCGGACAATACAACCGGTAATGCCAAGTTTGACGGTATCAGGCTCCAGTCGAACGATGTGCCCGTACCGCCGTGCGCGCCGTCGACAAACGCATCAAGCACCAACCCGCGCGCCGCCTCGTATAGATGCGCGTATTGTATCAAATCGAGCCCCGCTTTGACGCGCGCCGCCTTGAGGTAAGGCAGGGCAAACCGGCCACAGAAAGCGGGCGTCTCTTCGCCGTGAAACTGCAATAGCCCGAGCCTCACATCGCGCAAAACGTCTTCGACTTCGCGGCTGGTTGGGTTCACAAATAAGCCGACTACGGTGATAAACGGCGGCAGCGCACTCACGATTTCATTCGCGGCGGCGGGCGTAACATTGCGCGCACTTTTTGCATAGAAAATCAATCCGACCGCCTGCGCACCGAAACGCGCGGCAGCCGCCGCATCAGCCTGACGCGTGATGCCGCAAATTTTGACTGCTGTCACAATGTGTCCCGTCGATCCTCATCAAACCACGCGCGACGCGCGAGCTGCGGCAAACCCCACTTCGCATCATAGCTGACGTGTGCGAGGTAGAGCCCCGCCGCATCGAACGTGGGGGCGGCGAGCGCGCGATCACGGCTTGCCAGCACTTCACCGACCCATGACGGCTCGTAGTTGCCTTTCCCCGCATATAGAAGGCAGCCGACGATATTGCGCACCATGTGCTGCAGGAACGCGTTGGCCGCGAGTTCGAACACGACAAATTCTCCGCTCACGCGGATCGTAAGCCGGCGCAAATCGCGCACCGGCGACTTCGCCTGGCATTCAGCCGAACGAAATGCACTGAAATCGTGTTCGCCGATCAGATAGTTTGCCGCCTCTCGCATGCGGGCCAAGTCGAGTGGCGCATGAAACCAGCCAGTGCGTCCTTGATTGAGCGCGGGCCGCACCGGATGGTTTAACAACACATAGCGATAGCAGCGCTCAAGCGCGGCATAGCGCGCATTGAAGTCGGCAGGCACCGGCCGCATCCATGTAACCGCCGCCCCGGCAGGTAATAGCGTATTGACGCCGCGTACCCACGCGGTGTCCGGCCGGGCGACGGTTGTTTCGAAGTGGACCACTTGCGCAAGTGCGTGCACGCCGGCGTCGGTGCGTCCGGCGCAAATCGTGGAAACTTTCTCGCTCGCTATTTCACTGAGCGCGCGCTCGAGCGCGTCCTGCACGCCACAGCCTGCAGGCTGAGTTTGCCAACCGCAAAAAGGTCCGCCGTGGTATTCGATGCCGAGCGCGATTCTCATCGCAATAATGAACCTCCAAAAAAAACTGGCCGCACTTAAGTGCAGCCAGTTAATGCTATCGGCAGAGCGACGCGGCGCACCACGCGCCGGTTGTGCGCCGCAGTCGCGTTTACTTTAGCCGAGCGACTCGAGCAACTGCTTCGCCTCCGCTTGCTGCACGGCATCACCCTCCTTGGTCACTTCCTGCAGGATTTCGCGCGCGCCGTCGTTGTCGCCCATTTCCTGGTACGCCTTGGCAAGATCGAATTTTGTCTGCACATCGTACCAATGATCGTCTTTACCACCGCCGACGGCCGGCGCAACAGCGTTGCCTTTGGGCGCCTCGTCAAGGTTCAAACTGATGTCATCGAGCTTGATGTCCGGAATCGCGCTCGGGACACGGGCTGCGTCGTCACGCGGCACCCGCGTTGCATCGCCATCGAGATCGAGCTTGAATCCGGGATCAAGCTGTACAACCGAACTGCTGCCCACTGGCGCTGGCGCTTCGGCGCCAATATCGAAATCCATATCCAGCCCTGCAGCCTTCTCCTGATTTTTTGGCGTCAAGACTATGGTGCTGTCATGATTAAAGTCGGGTGTAGACGCAGCGGGGGAATCGAAATTAAAGTCGATTGCGCTTACCATGGGTCCAATCGCAGAGTCGGCGGTGACGTTCGTTTTAACCAGATCGCCTGCGGGCGAATCGACGTTAAAGTCGGGCATAACCGCGCCTGCGCCGGCGGCCGGCGCATCCAGCGTGAAGTCGGGCGCTACGTTTGAATCGGCATGCAGCGCGTGTGCTGTCACGGAGTCGTGCGTAACATCCTGCGTCGCGGTCATATCCCCGAGCTCGTCCGACATGCCGGCTAGTTCCCCCGGCTTAAGTATCATTGTATTCTCGCCGCTGTCGAGCTGCACATCAGTTGTGGTAGGGCTTGAACCGGGCGACAATTCGAGATCGAAATCAAGGTCGGTGCCGCCAAAGCCGCCGCCCGTAATGTTGGGCGCCGCTTCGACAGGCGCTGACTTGCCCGCCTCGTAGAGCGAGTTTTGCGGGTCGAATGCGTAACCCATACCCGCCGCTTTAAGCCATACGTCGCCGGAACCTGAGGTTTGCGCGTTCAGAGTCCTCGCGACTTTTTCAAATTCGGCTTTATCTTTGCGCACCGCATAAATCTGCAGCAATTTCAGTTTAGCTTCTGCATGTTGCGGGTTTTTCTGCAGCGCTTCCTTGAGCACTTCTTCGGCCTGCGCGTCGCGACCAAAATTAAGGTAGAGATCAGCTTCTGCAAGCGGGTCGACGTCGTCGCCGCCGCCAACTGCGCTAAGTAAAGGTGCAGCAGCCGATGCCGAGCCGGCGGCAGCCGCATTTGCAAGGGTCGGCGCTTTTTTCGAGTCTGCGACGAGATCATCGTTGAGCGTGCCCGCGCGCCGCCGGCGCCCAAACCACCACGCGCCGCCGCCGAGCACGACGAGCCCGCCCAATCCACCTGCCAGGTAAATCGGATCCGTAACGGCAGCTATGATTTGATCAAATAAGCTCGGCTCCGCCGCTGGTGCGGGGGGTGGTGTGACTTTAGGCTTTGCTTGCGTTGCTTTGGGCGCCTCGGCTTTCTGCGGATCAACGGCTTTGGGCGACTCTACTTTCGGTGCTTCGGCTTTCGGGAGCTCCGCTGTGGCGGGCGGCGTTTTGGCGTCAACTATAGCCTTTGCATCAGCCGGGACCTTGGCATCCATTGGCGCTTTTGCATCTACCGGGCCTTTGGCATCCGGTTTAGGCGGCTCAACCGGGGCCTTTGCGGCATCTTTGGCCGGCTCGATCTTGGCGGGTTCTGCTTTCGCCGGTTCTACTTTAGCGGGCGGTACTGCTTTCGCCGGTTCAGCCTTCGCCACCTGATCCGCCTTCGCGGGCGGCGCTGCTACTGCAGGCGCTGCGGCGCCGGGTGGCACGACCCCTTTGATTTCGAGCAGGCGCTGCATATCCTTGATGTTTTTTTCCAACTGCGCGACGCGCTCATTGGCCTCAGCGAGCGATTTGTCTTTGGCGACCGCATCTTCTTCGAGCATCCGCATACGGTCTTTAGCCGACGTGGATTTCCCCGTCGCGGCCTTCCCGGCTGGCTGCGCACCGCCTTTCGACAGCTTCAACACTTCTTTCGGAGCTTCTTTGCCCGCCGCTTTATCTTCGACCGCGGTCGTGATTTTTCCACTCGATGCCGACTTGGCCGTCTCCTGTGCCGGCACGGCCCCTGCTGCCTCAGCGAGTTTCAAACGATACGCATTCCAGTTGGACGATTGTACGCGGACCTCTTTGGTGGCTTCAGGCGCGGGGGTTTCGGCAATACGATCTTTTTCGGGCACGCGCAAAATCGTGCCGGTCTTCAGCCGGTTCATGTTGCCGGCGAAGGCATCCGAGTTGTTGCGATAAATACTAACCAGCATTTGATCGAGCGTCACGCCTTCAGGCTTTACGGTGGCTGCGATTTTGGCCAGCGTATCGCCCCGCTTTACGGCGTATTCTGCGACTTCAGTTCCAGCCGGTGCTGCGACGTTCGCAATAGGGGCTCTCGCCGATGCGCGCGCCGGCGGCGCCGTCGACCTTTGCGGTTGGGTGTTAGAGACGACGGGAGCAGCGTCGGGTGTTGCCGGTAAAGGTGTCGCTGTAGACACCACAGGCGGCGTGATTGGCGCAGTCGAAGCGACGGGCGGCGTAGTCGGGACCGGAGTGTAGCCGGGCGGATCCATGAGCGCCGTGTATTCGCGCAGCAAACGCCCCTGCGCCCAGGTCAGTTCAATCAAGACAGCCAGGAAGGGGTCATTGATCGAGCGCGTCGAAACGATCCTGATGTAGGGCCTGCCATCGGCGCGCTGCTCGATCGTCATCCGCACGCCGATTAATGCCGGGCTGTATTGCATGTTGGCCTGCTGGAATGCGTCAGGCGATGCAATGCGCGCGGAGAGCGTGTTCAGCTCTTCCTTCTGGACTGAAACGAGGTCGACTTCTGCCGACAACGGCTGGCCGAGGGCGGATAGAACGGTTAGTTTGCCCAGGCCGGCAGCGGTAGCAACCCACGGGTACAGCAGGAAAATTCCCGCCCATAACCATGTTTTAAATGGGAATTTACGCACAGTCCCGCCCGTTGTTATTTTAAGCAACAAGTAAATTAACATCAAATAGTTAGGGTTGCAAGCTAACCCTGCCTCTAACGTAACGAATCTATCGGCTAGCTAACAATGACTATTTTATCGCAGGTGCTCGTTCGTGCCCCCAGGCACGAGTGCCTGCATGGTCGTTCTCGCAGTCGCGCCAGGCGCGTAAAAATTACCGCTCTAATAGAATCCGCAACATGCGCCGCAGCGGTTCGGCGGCGCCCCAGAGCAACTGGTCGCCGACCGTGAAGGCCGATAAGTAATCCGGGCCCATCGCGAGCTTGCGCAAACGGCCAACCGCTATATGCATTTGCCCGGTGACCGCAGCCGGCGTCAATTCGCGTTCTGAACGCTCGCGTTGATTGGGCACGACACGCACCCAGGCATTTGCAGCCGCCAGGATGTCAGCAATCTCGTCGAGCGGAACATTCCTCTTCAGCTTCATAGTCAGGGCCTGACTATGGCAACGCATTGCACCCACGCGCACGCACAGACTCTCGACAACTGTCGCTGGCTTGCCGAATGCCGCGCCACGTCCCAAAATTTTGTTCGTCTCGGCGCCGCCTTTCCATTCTTCAAGCGACATGCCGTTGCCCATGTCCTGATCAATCCACGGAATCAAATTACCCGCCAGCGGCACGCCCCGAAAGTTTTCCATCGGCAACGAACCATCGATTTGCTTCGCGTGAACCCGTCGATCGATTTCGAGAATTGCAGAGGCGGGATCGGCGAGCAATTCTTTAACGTCGGCGTGCACCAGGCCAAACTGCTTCAGCAGCTCTCGCATATGCTGCGCGCCGCCGCCGGAGGCCGCCTGATAAGTCATGCACGTCATCCACTCGACGAGATCGTGCCGGAACAAGCCGTGCAGCCCCATCAGCATGCAACTCACGGTGCAATTGCCACCAATGTAATTGCGAATACCTTGCTGCAACGCGGTCTGAATTACCCCCAGGTTGACTGGATCGAGAATAATGACGGCGTCATCGTTCATTCGCAGCGTTTTGGCGGCGTCGATCCAATAGCCCTGCCAGCCAGCAGCGCGCAACCGCGGATAGATTGCGGTCGTGTAATCGCTGCCCTGGCACGTGATGATCACGTCCATCGCCTTCAAGGCATCGATTGAATTTGCATCCGCGAGCGGCGCGGTCTCACGGCCGATGGACGGACTTTTGCCGCCGACCTGCGAAGTCGTGAAAAAGACCGGTTCGATATGGTCGAAATCGCGCTCGGCGTGCATGCGCTGCAGCAGCACCGAGCCGACCATCCCGCGCCATCCGACAAATCCTGTACGCATCATGATTGCAGACTTAAATAATCTTTAATGGCGGGCTGCCCGGCCGTTGACGCCTTGCGCGTCACCCCATCGCGGCGACTACGGCATCGCCCATTTCGGTCGTGCTTACGCGGCGCATCTCGGTTTCATAAATGTCCGCGGTCCGATATCCCTGCGCGAGCACTTTCTTGACTGCCGCTTCGATCCGCCGCGCCGCTTCTTCCTGATTGAACGTATAGCGCAGCATCATCGCCGCCGACAATATCGTCGCAAGCGGATTCGCGATATTTTTGCCCGCGATGTCCGGCGCCGATCCGTGCGCGGGCTCGTACAGGCCCTTGTTGTTCGCATCGAGCGACGCTGACGGCAACATGCCGATCGAACCTGTCAGCATCGACGCCTCGTCCGACAAGATGTCGCCAAACATATTGCCCGTGACGATCACGTCGAACTGCTTCGGCTTGCGCACGAGTTGCATGGCCGCATTGTCGACGTACATATGCGACAGCTCGACCTCCGGATATTTTTTCGCGACATCCTTGACGACTTCGCGCCAGAACCGGCTGGTCTCGAGCACGTTTTCTTTGTCAACCGAAGTGAGCTTCCTGCTGCGTTTCATCGCAGCCTGAAATCCGACGTCCGCGATGCGCCGGATCTCGGGCTCCGAATACAGCATCGTGTCGTAACCTTCCTGCTCGCCGCGCGCATTTATACGCCGCCCGCGTGGCTCGCCGAAATAGATGTCTCCCGTCAGCTCACGCAGGATCAGGATGTCGAGGCCGATTACGAGTTCGGGTTTCAGTGACGACGCGCTCGCGAGTTCATCGAACAGCATCGCCGGACGCAGATTCGCGAACAGTTGCAGTTCCTTGCGGATGCGCAGAATGCCCTGTTCAGGACGTTTCTCGCGCGGCAATGCATCGTATTGCGGCCCGCCCACCGCGCCGCATAGCACTGCGTCGGCCGCGCGCGCCAATTTGAGCGTCGCTTCCGGCAGCGGATCGCCGGCTGCGTCATAACCCGCGCCGCCATACGGCGCTTCTTCGAGTTCGAGCTGGAGGCCGTCGCGCTTAAGCACGTCGAGCGCTTTCATCGCCTGCGCAATGATCTCAGGACCAATACCGTCGCCGGCCAAAACTGCAATCTTCATTGCTGGACCTTAAAAGCCAATGAGCACCCGCGGCTCTCGGCGCTTCTATAGTGCGCCGCTGCCGCAAAAACGGAATGTTTAATTGAATAACCAGGGCTGCTGCTCGCGCCGCCTTGTTTCAAACGTCTTTATTTCGGCGGCGTGCTCGAGCGTCAGCCCGATTTCGTCGAGGCCGTTCATCAGGCAATGCTTCTTGAACGGTTCGATGTCGAACTTGATCGTCTCGCCACCGGGTGTCGTCACGCTCTGCTCGGCGAGATCAATCGCGAGACGATAACCGGGCTGCCCGGCCGCCTCCTTAAACAACCGGTCGACAATCCCGCCGTCGAGCTTGATTAAAAGCAGACCGTTTTTAAAGCTGTTGGTGAAAAATATATCGGCGAAACCCGGCGCGATGACCGCCTGGAATCCGTATTGCAGCAAGGCCCACGGCGCGTGCTCGCGTGATGAGCCGCAGCCGAAATTCTCGCGCGCGAGCAAAATCTGCGCGCCCTGATAACGCGGCTGATTCAGCACGAAATCCGGATTAAGCGGACGCTTGGAATTGTCCATGCCCGGCTCGCCGTGATCGAGATAACGCCATTCGTCGAAAAGATTCGGGCCGTATCCAGTACGCTTGATCGATTTTAAAAATTGTTTCGGGATGACCGCGTCGGTGTCGACGTTTGCACGATCGAGCGGCGCAACCAGTCCTTCGCGCGAAATAAATTTATCCATGGTGTTCTACTTCGGCAAGACTGCGCACATCGACGAAATGGCCGGCGACCGCGGCGGCGGCAGCCATTGCCGGGCTCACCAGGTGCGTGCGTCCGCCGGCGCCCTGGCGCCCTTCGAAATTGCGATTGGATGTCGACGCACACCGCTCACCGGGCGACAGCTGGTCGTCGTTCATGCCAAGACACATAGAGCAGCCGGGTTCCCGCCATTCGAAGCCCGCAGCGACGAATATTTTATCGAGGCCCTCCTGCTCGGCCTGCCGTTTAACGAGGCCCGATCCGGGCACCACCATCGCAAGCTTGACGTTGCCGGCTACCTTGCGCCCGCGCGCAACGTCCGCAGCAGCCCGCAAATCCTCGATCCGCGAATTGGTGCACGCGCCGATAAACACTTTGTCGATCTGAATATCGGTGATCGGCGTGTTGGC
The DNA here is from genome assembly GCA_025353085.1 of Betaproteobacteria bacterium. Classification (GTDB taxonomy): domain Bacteria; phylum Pseudomonadota; class Gammaproteobacteria; order Burkholderiales; family SG8-41; genus PALSA-1004. The sequence goes on along the minus strand of JANXRI010000176.1, from coordinate 9,735 downwards.
TTTCAACGCCATGTATTTGAGCGCGCGCTCGATGCCTTCGCGCTTGGCGAGATTTCCTTCTTTTTCCGGATCGGGCACTTTGCCGCCGATCGTTGTCACCATTTCAGGTGACGTTCCCCATGTAACTTGCGGCTCGATGGCCGCGGCGTCGAACTTGACTACTTTATCGAATAGGGCGCCGTCGTCGCTTTTGAGTGTGCGCCAATGCGCGACCGCCTTATCCCACATTGCACCAGTCGGTGCGAGAGGGCGGCCTTTTACGTACTCGATCGTCGTCTCGTCGACGGCGACCATGCCGGCGCGCGCGCCTGCTTCAATCGCCATATTGCAAAGCGTGAGACGCGCTTCCACCGACAACGCACGTATCGTGTCGCCCGCGAACTCGATGGAATAACCAGTGCCGCCGGCAGTCCCGATCTTGCCGATCACCGCGAGCGCGATATCTTTGGCCGTAACACCCGCGCCGAGTTTGCCTTCGACCAGCACTTGTAACGCCTTGGTTTTTTTCTGCACGAGACATTGCGTCGCAAGCACGTGCTCCACTTCTGAAGTGCCAATGCCGAACGCGAGACAGCCGAGCGCACCGTGCGTGCTGGTATGCGAATCTCCGCAGACAACCGTCATGCCGGGTAACGTCGCGCCGTTCTCGGGCCCGATTACGTGCACGATGCCCTGCCGCTCGTGCAGAAACGGGAAGTAACTTAACGCGCCCCATTCCTTGATGTTGTCGTCGAGTGTTTCGACTTGCAGGCGCGACACCGGGTCTTCGATGCCTTTGTCCCAATTGCGCGTCGGCGTGTTGTGATCGGCGGTCGCGACGATCGAACTCACGCGCCATGGCTTGCGGCCGGCAACCTTGAGCCCTTCGTAGGCCTGCGGACTCGTCACTTCATGCACGAGATGGCGGTCGATATAAATCAGCGCCGTGCCATCCGCCTCTTGACGCACGACGTGGTCGTCCCACAATTTGTCGTAAAGTGTGCGTGCTGCCATGATTTGCGTGCCGTTAAGGGTCTGGAAAGCCCAAAATTATCTCATAACGGCCTGTCGCTGCCCATGAAAGACTAGGACGACTCGGGCAAGCCGCGCCACAAAATAAGCATGCCGGCGAAAGCGCACAGCGCGGCGCCGGCAAACGTAAACACCGCGCCGAAGCGCTCCCACGCATAGCCGGCATAGAGCCCGCCGAGGGTGCCGCCGAGGCCGAACGTCAAACTCGTGTAAATCGCCTGCCCGCGCGCCTGATTGCGACCCTTGAAAAAACGGTGAATATAGCCGAGCGCTGCAGCGTGGAACGAACCGAACGTTGCGGCGTGCAGCGTCTGCGCCAGCAGGAGTAATACCAGATTGTCGGCGCACCCTGCGATGATCGCGAAGCGGATCGCGGCGAGCGCAAAACTTGCGATCAGCACCTGGCGCAAACTAAACGCGCGAAAGAGCTGCGCCATCCAGAAGAAAATCGCAATCTCGCAAATGACGCCGAGCGACCATAGCCAGCCGACCGCGCCTTTTGTGTAGCCGTAGTCGACCAGACGAATTGAGTAAAACGTGTAATAGGGGCCGTGTGCGACCGCCATTAAAGCGCACGCAACGATCAGGGCAATAACCGGCGGCTGGCGAATGATGTCGGCGATCGAGCTGTGATCATGTGTATGTGCGGTCACTGGCGCTTCCGGCACCAAAAACAGCAGCACCGCGATGCCAGCGAGTATGCCGAGCATGATCCACAGCAACACCCCGATATTCAGCACGTCAAGCGCGTAGCCGACCGCGAGTACCGCGGCGATGAACCCGATCGAACCCCACACGCGCACCCGGCCGTACTGCGCCGTGTGTTCGCCTAGATGCGACAGCGTCGTGAGCTCGACCTGCGGCAATGTGGCGCTCAGAAAAAAACTCATCAACAGGACGACCGCATACAACGCTTCGAATCCGCTCGCCGCAAAGAGGCCGCAATACATTGCGGTGCCGATCAGCGTGCAGACGCGCGCCACGCGTAATCGATGACCGCCGCGGTCGGCCAGCCAGCCCCAGAGATGCGGCGCAAAAATACGCACGAGCTGTGGCAGCGACATGATTGCGCCGATGCCGGCCGCAGCGATGCCAAGTGAGCTCAGGTAAAGACTGAAATACGGCGCGAATGCGCCGAGGTAGGCGAAATAAAAAAAATAAACGCCGGCGAGCCGCCAGTAAGGCAACTGCTGCACCGGTTAATGCGCGGCAGAAGAAATCAAGGCCGGGACATCAGACACTTTTTTTGCTATTGCATATGTCCAGACGCCGAATGTTCCGTCCGCGTTGACCGCACTTATCCACCGTTCAGCGGCCGACTTCTTGATATCTTCACGTTCGTCGAATCCCTTGATCTCGAGAATCAAGTGTCGCTCTGATGATCCATTCAAACGCAGGATAAAATCAGGCACATAGTCATGCATCTGCCCATTGTCGATGTACGGTATTGCAAACCCCAAACCGGCATTTTTCACAAACGCCGTTACGGCTGGATGAGTGTCAATAAGATAAGTTGCCGACTGCTCCCACGTTTTTGTGTCAGCCACCACAAAATTGACATGGCTACGTATTACCTCGCGCACATCGCGGCTGGTCCAGAAATCAACATCATTGGTTGATCCCGGATCGCGATGGCTTTCGTATCGCGGCAACTCGGCCGCCTCCCCCTGCGAACCGTCGGGACGAATGCTGTCACTTAGCCGTTCGATCACCCATCCGTAGTACGGCGCCAGAAACAAATCACGCAACTCTGCTGGCGGCAATACTTTGACTTTTTCTTTCAGGTATCGGCTCACAATGTCGGCCATTTGCGGAAACAAGGCATGCGCGGGCACCTCGCAGCGTCGCTGAACCAGCGCTTCTCTGGTAAGCGCGCGCGCCAAATCAAATACCAATTCCTGCACGCGCCTATTCGCACGGAAGGGGTTCAGCGTCACCTGCTCAATCCGGCCTGGACCAATTAACGATGGTCTGCCGTGGTTGTTCGGCAACAAGTTCTTCATTTCCACTTCGGGTGGAATTTTCATTGGATCGATCGTCAATCCGGGAACATTCGGCCAATCCACCATGACGCGATTGCGTATTGACTGGGTGTACCCCTCGACTCTGGGGAAACGAATTTCAAATTCCGATTTTTCCGGCAAGGCGCGTACGTGATGCCGCCGGACCGGCTCCACTTGCGTCCCCGGTGGGTTCGCTTTGAACGGAATGATCTGAAACGGTACGCCGAAAATCTTCGCCGTTTCCTCGCCAAACTTGCCGTCGCCGTTCAATTCATATCGCAAACGGCGCAATCCACGTCCGACGACTTGTTCGCAAAGCAGTTGCGACATGAAAGGCCGCAGGCCAATGATGTGAGTCACCGTGTTGCAATCCCAGCCTTCGGTCAGCATGCCGACGCTCACTATGCAACGCACGTCGCGCCCCGGCGGGTGTAACGGACGCTTGAGCTTCTCTGCCAACTCGGAAAATCCTTCCGGAGACAACGCTCGCCCTTGCGTATCGACAGGCCAAGCCGTTTTGCCTACGGTGTCGAGCGTAAAACGCATCCAGCGGACTTCGTCCGACTTTGCCTCGCCAGTGTCGGTTTCCTTCACGACCTTCGAATCCACTCGAATCGTATTGAGTAATCCGTTCTTATTTTTGAATGACTCAATCTTCGAAACCGGGATTCCCACTGGCGTCTTGTCTTCGGCCAGCCACTCGTAAATTACCTTGGCGATCTGCGTGTTCTTGCAGACCAGAATAAACACTGGCGGCCGCGTATCTTCCTTATCACTTTTGCGTTGCTCCAGGTCCTGCTCCCACAGACCTGCAAGCATCGTCATCGGCGTATAGGCATATTTCAGAATAGCCTCGGGCTTGGGCGCAGCCTTCTTCCCGCCCCGTTCAGCGCTCGTGAGCTGCGGCAGTATCCAGTTCCAGATGTTGAAATATCCGGGGATCGCAGATCCCGTCGTATCACGCACCGCAAGCTGCGGGATTTTGGTCAACCCCGACTCTATGGCGTCAATCAAACCAAAATCGCTCACCACCCATGGAAACGGGCGGTTAGCATCTCTACCAACTCGTCCGAGGTAATACGGCGTCGCTGAAAAGTCGATACAGAAATTGATACCACGCTGCTTGTGGATACGGTCCAAGCCCTCAATCCAGACCGTAGCCTCCTTAAAGAAATCCTCCGCCTCTTCGTCCTCGCCAAACAGGTCGTCTTCATCTTCATCGGGCTCGTCGCGCCGAATCCGATAAGCGTGATGCGCCTCGTCGTTCATCAAGAGGATATTCTGCTTACCGCCGATGTCCCGCCCAAGCAACCGGTCAACCAACGCAGTATCGCTTTCGATATACCGTACCGATTCGACCTTGGCCTTGCGCAATGCACCGTTCTTATCGCGCTCCTCGTCCAAAACACTTAGCATTCCCGCTGCCACCTGGCGCTCGAAATCTTCGAGCCTTAGGTAACGTTTGCCGCGCGCAGTGGTGGTCTTGTCACTTATCGTAATCGTTTCAATTCTGCGCAGCGCCACGCCATTGCGCATGACTTTGGCGCTCGTTCCGCCAACCTGCGGCGTTTGCGGCTCAAATACATGCCAGTTCGTCACGATAACCTTGCCCTGCCGCAGCAAAGGCATCAGTTCGGCGGGAACGAGGTCGCGCGTGCGGTAAAGACTCGCCTCACCGTTTTCCGGGTCAAGTTCGCGCAAACGGTCCCGAATAGTCACGTTTGGACAAACGACCAACACCGCGTCCGAAAACCGTGCGTCGGAGCGGTTATTGAGCTTGTTCAAGATGCTCCACGCCGCGAGCATCGCCATCACTGTCGACTTGCCGGAGCCGGTAGCCATCTTGCAGGCATAGCGCAAAAATCCGGCATAGCCTTCGTTCTTTTTATCGTCAGAGGGCTCGTCTCGAGGAATTTCGATGCCTTGAAGAAAATCAGCACGCGCCTCAATCAAAAAAATAACTGCTTCCGCCGCCTCAAGCTGCGCAAAAAACAGCGGCTGCTTGCGCCCCTCGCGCCGCCAGTGGTTAAGCAATTCCCGTGTAGTGCGGGAGACCCCGCCTTCGCCCCGCAATGCCAATGGCCGCCATTGCGCGAGCCGCTCGCGTATGCGCGTGACAAGCTTCAATTCGATCATCGTGCCGACATCGGTTTCGGCCGATTCCCGCGTCGCCGAACGCGGATCGCGATAAAAATAATGCGCAAAGCGGCGCCCAGCACGCCGCTCGGGCGCCTCGCCTTCTAGGATCCACCAATGCTCCTTTGGCTCCTCGAACGGCGAGTTGAGGATTGGTTCGTTAACTTCGAAGTTGTTCATGCGGCAACTGCTTGAATAGCTGCAAGCGCGCGTTGCAAACTGCGGCTATTTACGCTCGCTATATTCGGGCGCCACGCAGTCCGGATAAAATTCGTCATCTGCGGGGTATAGCCTCGCCCTACCACCCCCTCGCTTCCTTGAAAGGGGACAATGTCTTCAATAATCTGTCGCTTGCGCGATTGACGAGCCAAATTGACCAAGCACTGCTTTGCATGAGGCAAGTGATCCGGGTCGTTCGGAACGCGAGCCACAGGCACGCGTAAATAAGAGGCGATCGCTTGGCGGTCTGCTAGTAGCCAAGATTCAAGCATGCGCACGGCTATACGCAGCACAAATGCAGGATGCCGGCCATGTGGCAGATGTTGCACAATCAAACCACTAGCACAGGGGAACTGCTCTAAATCCGCGATCCCGAGCACTGGTCCGGCATGGCGCGCAGCCTTATTGTATTTCACCACATCACGCCAAAAGGCATTCCCGCCTCCTTTTGGCACAAAACGGGTTTCTGCATGTTCAATACCAAGAACGTCAAAGACCTTTTGCACAACAGGAATCTCAAGCTGTCCCTCCGTGACGACGAGTAGAAACACTGTAGTCACGCCACGGCAGAATCAAATAATTTGAGTTGAGACGCTGTTGTTTTGGGCATGACTGCTTCGCTTGCTGTTATACCCGCATTCATTAATCGCGATACCTCCTTAATTGATGCCCCGGCCAACACAGTTGATCCTTCGTCCGCCGGTTGCACTAGCAGTAACTCATCGGACGAAATCCCCGGATCCGTAAGTAGCTCGTCGCTATGAGTCGATAGAATCACCTGCCGCCCGTTTCCGGCGCGCTGCGCTCTATGAATAAACGGCGCCAGCCTGCGAACAATTCCGGTGTGCAGCGAGAGTTCCGGTTCTTCCAGCAACAGCGGGCCCGCCTTTTCCTGCAACGCCCATAGCAAACCAATCAGACGTAAGGTTCCATCCGAGAACTGAGTCTCGTTCTGGTATGCCCCTTGTGGACGCCAGTGCTTGAATTTGACCTGAAGATGTGGCCGTCCGTGATCGTCGACGATAAACTTTAGATCTTCGAGTGGCGTCGCCACCAGATCAATAACTTTTTGAATACGTTTCAGGCGCGCACTCTGAATCCGCGGGGTGGTATTGCGAATCCGGTCAAGCAAGTCCCTTCCATACTGATCCGGCCCAATACTTTGCGAGCGCGGAGGCTGACCCTCACGCACCAGTTGCGGCACCAGATGCAGATACAAAACACTGCGAAAAAATTCCGCCAACTCACGAAAGTCCCGGTTCCGATTGACCTGCTGCATCGCAGTTTGGGTGAGTTGGTCCCGATCCTCAGTATCCTGGTCATCCGGTCGCGCGAGCACGTTACGTATCGTGCCGTCCGGGGCGACTTTATCGACACGTTCGCGCTTGATGATTGGCGTTTGATCCTTGGGTGAACGATGTGTAAAAGCAAGTTCGTAAATCCATCCTCCCTCGCCGTTTGCAACGTGAACCTTGACCATAACTTCCGTCTTTACGCCCCGCGCAAACAGCGAACGAACCTTGGATAAACCATCTCGCAACTCAATCGCTTTTGCAAGGCCGCCTCCTTCAAGTACCAGGTCACGAAGCAACCGAAAGGCATCAAGAAAGTTGGATTTTCCGCTCGCGTTTGGGCCGACAATAAAAATTCGCCCGGCAAGCGGTACTTTCACCAACGTAAAGTTCTTCCAGTTCCGGAGTTCAATCTCCGTAAAGCGCATCTGGTTCATTTGGCTTCCTTCACGCTTTTGACTACCATCAACTCATTGCCACGGTCGTCAATGACCTTAATTGCGACCTGCCCATGCTCGCCGGCCTCAAACGCCACGCTGGTCGTGCCCGCCAGATGCTGCCAGACCGCGTCTTCATATTCGCCCTTGAGCGCGCGCTTGAGGTTATCCCACGCCGCCGTGCGCGGAAAGAATGCTTGGCAGACATGGAAACTCAGACCGTTGTAATCGGTGTCGAGCAGCCATGCGGGCACGTCGTCGCCTTTGCGGTGATCTACCGCCATCGTGACCGGATCGAACACATCGAGTCCCAGCAACTCGATTTCATACCACCTATCCTCACTCCCTCTCCCTCGGGGAGAGGGCCGGGGTGAGGGCGCGATATGAGCCGGGCGCGTAGTTTTGCGCAACGCAACCTCCGGCAAACCGCATACGGAGAAAATTTGCGACGAGCGCATATTCTTAAGCAGATCACCCATCATCAGATCGGGGGTGGCCTGCACATAGGTCGCCGAAATCCCGATGGCCGCTTCGCACGAATCAACCAATTGCCGCGCAGTCGGCTGGATCGCAAATCCGATCACATATAAATGCGCGTAATTCTTGGCGGTTGCTTCGCGCGCCGCTTCGTAAACGAGACGCTCCACGATCGCGCCGTTCTCCGGGCCGAACACAAACGCGACCGGTTTTCCTCCCTCTCCCCCCGGGCCGGGGTGAGGGACGCCATTCGACACCATCGCCTCGGCGGTCAACGACAAGGTTTTCGCGGGACGCCGCACGTTCTTCAGCGTCACCGTGCGGTTGCCTTCCAGCCGCAGCAAAGGTGAACGACGTAAAACTTCCAGCATGCGTTCGATGAAATCTCCCTCACCCTCGTTCCCTCTCCCGAGGGGAGAGGGATGACCGCTCCCTTCTCCCCCGGGGAGAAGGGCCGGGGATGAGGGAGCATCCAAATCCATCACTGTCGGTATCGTCGCCTCAAAAGCAAACGGCCCGCTCACACGCGTGACGCCCCTCATTTCTTCAGGACGATCAACCAGCACTTCTTCCTGTGGAGGCTCATTGTTGGCAATAACGCTAGACGTAACATGGGGAACGATACCGCCAACTTCTTCGCCTTTCTGATTCTGCTTGCGCTTGTAAACAAAACCGGCTGCCGGACCGTTTGCCTCATTCTTCAATTCGTACCACGGAAAAGTAGCGGTTAGCAGCCGCTGGCGCGCAAGTGCGAGCGGCACGCGCGAAGTATCAATAGTGACCCAACGCCGACCCCATTGCTCCGCAACATAGGCAGTTGTACCCGAACCGCAGGTCGGATCAAGCACCAAATCCCCAGGGCTAGTGGTCAATAACATGCAACGCTTTATAACCTCGGCGTTCGTTTGAACAACATAGACTGGATTCGATGCTCCGCCGAACTCATCCCACCAATTAGTGACTTCGGTAAAACCAAAATCAACGGCATAACGCTTATACCGCAATTGCTTGTCTCCAACGAATAGGCGTCCGCCCTCCGCTAATCGGTCCAACCCAGAAGGCGATCCGTCGTCCGTCATAGCGCTATGCTTCCAACAATTCCCCTTTGATATCCCTGGGTCGTAAGGACGACCTCTAAATTTATACAGTACGCTTTGCGTTCTTCTGAACCCACCGCTTGTCAGATTCTCCGATGCAAATAATTTAGCTCCCGGATAATCAACAAATAATTGCTCAATTGAGCGCCGATAATCAGCACCTTTTTCAATAGATAGTTCCGATAAAGTTACCTCTCGACCATCCGGCAGCTCAACATACCTAAAAGTCTCCGAAAGGCTTTCCTTTGGAATCGGCGAGAACAGTTTTCGAATCTGGCTTTTTGCACGAGCTAAGTCTTTCGCAAACCAAAGAATATAGTCATTGATCGGATCAAGCGTTCCTCCCTTTTGCCCGCCTTTTTTCTTCAATAGAATCGTCACAACAAAATTCTCCGAGCCGAAAACATCATCCATCACTTCCCGCACATGATGGACGTTCTCATCCGAAATCTGCACGAAGACTGACCCTGACGGCGCGAGAAGTTCACGTGAAAGCAGCAACCGGTCACGCAGGTAAGTCAGATACGAATGCAGTCCTAGCTCCCACGTGTCGCGGTACGCCTGCACCATCTCCGGCTCGCGCGTCATGTCGTCATCGTCACCATGCGACACATCGCGCTTGCGTACGAACGGCTGAAAGTTGGAGCCGAATTTCACGCCGTAGGGCGGGTCCATGTAAATCATCTGCACCTGCCCGCCGAGCGATTCGTAGTGCAGCAGCGAATTCATCACCACCATCGAATCGCCGAGGATCATGCGGTTGACCCACTGATCCTGATACTCATAGGCGCGCAGCACCTGATCGTGGATCGGCCGCTGCGGGTCGGCGAACAAATCGAACAGGCCTATTTGCTTGTCCTGTTTGTGGCCTTTCAGGGTTTCGAGGATCGCGCGGGTGGACAGCCGCTCGTGAATAAACAGCGGCAGCGTCGGCACATCGAACGAAAGTCGCTCGGCCTTGCCAGCCCAATTGAGGAAAGGTTTGGAGAGCGCCTTGAGTTTGGTCAATGCGTCTACCGCGGCCTGCAACTCGGCTTGCAGTGCCGAAACCGCGCCCTCACCC
>JANXRI010000161.1 GCA_025353085.1 Betaproteobacteria bacterium | reverse complement strand
GTTTCAACGGTGTTGGCGCGTGTCCTTCGCGCATCAATTCTCCGAGTCTTTGTCGACCGGACTGACCTACAACCGAGATCGTAGTAATAAAATACTGTTGTTTTTCCGGAAATCGGCGCAGATCGATTTTTTGACCTTAGGGGTATCAGTTCTTGCAGAAATTTGGAGAACTTGTATTCAGAGACTCTTGTCGCACGAAGACGCGTACGCGCAGTCGCTGATCAGCTTTCGGCCAATTGCTCTCGGACTCTTACGTTTCGTTTTGACGACTGATTGTCATCCTGCACCATCCTAACCCTTGAAATTCTCCAGCTGTATTCGCGTTGTTTCGAAAAGTTCGGTAAACGATTTTTGTTGATCAAGAGTTTTAACTGTTGCGATAAGTTTTTCAGCGCCACCGCCCGCGAGCAAGTGACTCGCCAGACCGGAAAATTTATCAACGGATTGATTCCAACCCGGGTCGGCGACGTCATCCTCAGTGCTTCGTCGTTCTTCAATTGTTACGATTTCACCGTTTTTCGATTTCGCTGTTAAGCGACAGCAGCGAATGGCAGGAGCCAGATTGTCAAATTCATCTGGTAGGTCAATGGTGCAGCGCTCCATCAGTTCTATCACGTCGTCGTCCTTGAAGCGTTCGTTTTGCATCATTGATGGCGTGATCGTGCCATCAATGAGTGCCATCGAAACTGTGCAGGGCAGCGAATGATCTGCGGTCTCGCGCGTTTGCGGCTTCCACACCTCGGGCGAATCGGCCCAGCGTGCAAACGCCTTGCGGATCGATTCGATCTTGAGTGATTCAATTTCACGCACGTCGATTTTCTCGCGCAACTTCTGAGCGGCCATCACGGGGACCTGGCAATTGAAACGGGTCGGGAACAGTTTAATCATCGTTTGCTGAACGGCGAACGTGTGGCCGGCAAATGCATGCGGAATCGGTAGCTCGTACTTTTCCCCGTTCATTAACTGGTTCCAGAATCCATATCTGCCTTCGAAGACGCCGTCCGGCGCGGTCATGCCTTCCCGCGCGAGGTAGGCGGCAAATACGCCGGCGCGCGCGCCTTGGGGACCCGCCATGCCCTTCCACATGGAGAGCGTACCGGTTCGCGTCTGATTGAGCGCGATGTTGGGAACGACGGCGAGACCCACGGCGTTGCGCAGTTGGTCGTCGTTCAGACCGAGCAGCCGGCCGCAACCCAGCGCGGCGCCGAGTGCGACAACCGGCGTCTGGTCCCACCCATGATGGTTGTACGGCACCACTTCGACGAAACGGCATTGAATTTCGTAGATGATTGCCGTCGCCAGCAGCAGGTCCTTGCCGCTCGCCCCTTCCGCCTGTGCGACTGCGAGGACGGCAGGGAATGCATCGGCCGGATGGCTGACAGCCTGCATGACATAACTGTCGCTCATGTCGAGACAGCGCACCATCGCAGAATTCACGAAGGCCGCCATATCTGGTGTGGTTGTCGTCAGGGATCCGAAGATTGAACTTGCCGGACCGGACGCCACGGGCTGCGCGAGTTTTCTGACTATTTGCACGGGTGGCATACCATAGGCGGCCAATGCTACGGCGAGCGTACTGAGTATGCGCGCCTTCGCTGCCACTACCGCGATCGGCGGCAGGTCGGCGTAGCGCAGACGTTGCGTGAAATGGCAGAGTTTCTCCGTTGTGGCATCCATTGAATTTCCCGGGCCTCGGGCGAAGTCGTGTGTGAAAGGTTTTGTCGGGAGCGCGCAGGGTTATTCCTTGCCTATCCGGTTTGTTGCCAATCATGCTATCGGGTGAGTCCACTCACCGCTGTAGAGTGTCTCGTAGGTAGGTGCCGAGGCATGCACGGCGATTCCAAGGATCGAGTTGAATGCAGTCATCGGATAGAAACGCCGGTTGAAGCGGAACACATATTCATTGAGGTACGCCTGTAAATGTTGCTGACTGACTCCGTGATGCGTACCGAGCAACCCTGTCTTCAGGTTCGAGAAGGCGATGTGAATCATGGGAAGGTGGGCGTCGGTCTTGTCACCGTCGCCATCGAGCACCATGGGTTCGTGCGTGTAACCCAACTTTGCCAGGCCATCGTAGCCGTCCCATCCATCGGTGCGCACCACTGCTCCTTTCGCCACGGTTTCCTGCACAAACCTCGTGAGCGTCTTGGCGCTGCGGTTTGGTGCAAGGCGCAGGCGCAATCTCCCGGCGTACCGGGCTTCTCTGCGCTTCTGGCCGTCGGCGTCAAGCGCCCGAGGACGAACCTCGACGGCTCCAACAACTATCGCTTTGTGATGGACGCCGCGCCCTTCGCCCTTGGTGCGTCCGCCGACAAGTGTCTCATCCACTTCGACTGGATACTGAGCGCCAATCGAGTCACGTTCCGGGCGCACCATGCCAGCGCGGAGCTTGTGCAGAATCTGGAAGGCGGTCTCGTAGCGCAATCCCGGTTGTCGCTGAAATTGCACTGCCGACATGCCAGGCGTTTGCGTCGTCACCAGGTAAGCTCCCCAGAACCCTGTGGACAGCGGCGTATGGCTCTGTTGCATGACGGTGCGAGCCGTGAGCGAGATATTGGAATGGCAGGCGCGGCACCGCAATACGACCGTCCTTCGTTGGGCAAAACAGTACGGCTCACCAACGTTCCCGCACTTGGAACACGTAAAACCATTCGGCCACCGCAGGTGCTCAAAGTATCTTGCGCATGCCGCATCATCGGGGAATACCCGCTGAAATTCCGGGAGCGTCGTCGGGAACCCACGGGAATCCATGGCCGAAATTTAGCATCGGAATGCCTCATTGGTAACAAACCGGATAGGCAAGGGTTATTCCCCGCGTATACCGGCGTCCGTGATCAATTTGCCCCATCGCGTCATTTCGATTTTCAATGTAGCGGCAAATTGTTCCGGGGTGGTGCCTACGGCTTCGACGCCGGCGCTGGCCAAGCGCTCCTTCGTTTCCGGGCGATTCAATATTTTAACCATCTCCTGATTGAGCAGTCGCACGATTGCGGCCGGTGTGCCGGCGGGCGCGAACACCGCCAACAGCGACGCCGATTCGTAATCCGTAAGGCCGGATTCTGCCATCGTGGGAAGGCCGGGTGCGAGAGGGGTCGGCTTCAATGTCGTTACCGCGAGCGGCCGGACCTTGCCCGATTTCAGTAGCGGATAGACGGACCCGGTCGACGGAAACATGAACTGCACTTCGTCGCCGAGCAGGGCCGTCAGCGCGGGGCCGCTGCCTTTGTAGGCGACGCGCACGACGTTGATGCCGGCCATTGACCGGAACAGTTCTCCCGCCAGATGCGGCGTCGAGCCGGCCGAGCCCGAACCGTAGTTCAGTTCGCCCGGACGCGCTTTGGCGAGCGCAATCAGTTCGCGCGCAGACTTCACCGGCAGGGACGGGTGCACGATCAGCAAATTGGGCGAGCTGGTGGCGCCCGTTATGGGTGTGAAATCGCGCACCGGATCGTATGGCACGTGGTCGCGCATGAAAGGCGCGAGCCACATTGGAGCACCATAGAGAAGCAGCGTGTAACCGTCAGAGGACGCTTTGGCCGCGAGTTCAACGGCGATGACACCGCGGTTGTCAACAATTGTCTGTTGGCCGAGGGCGCTGGTCAATCCTTGCGCGATCAAGCGCGCGGCGAGATCGTCACTATTACCGGGCGCGCTAGTGACGATACGGATCGGTTTTGCGGGGAATGTTTGCGCGACCGCTTCGCTTGGGGCGACAGTCATGCACGCGGCAATGATCAAAACAATAGCTTGGAGCATCATCGTGACGAACAAGGCATCAGGCTATACCCATCGCGCGGACCGGCGGCGCGGGTTCGAGCAGCGTGGTGAATTCGCGTATGGATGCAAATTCTTCAAACCGCTCGATCGCACTTATCGCCGCGCGTACCTGCGCCGGCGGAAGCGCGCGAACGGCGCAGCTCTCGAACTTCGTTTGCATCGCAGCGGGGGCGATCGGGTTGGCCGAAGTGCGGCCGAGTGGTTTCGCGATCGTGGACGAAAACGCGCGGCCGTCGGTGAGTGTCACTTTAACTTCCGCGCCTACATGGTTGCCGCCGGAAAACGCACCGTCGGCAAACGGCGCCGCGTGCATGCGCGCGAGCAACTCGCATATGCGCGGTTCGCGATACGCATCGCCTTCGAGATGCGCGAATACGACTTTCCCATCGAGCAGCGCACGAGCGACGCAGTACTGCACGCTGAATTTGGCATCGAGTGCGCTTTGCGGCTGCGGGCGGTTGGTGTGAGCGAGGCGTTGTGCGGAGGTCCAGGATTCGACGCGCGCAATCGTTGCGGCACCAAACGGGCCATACTTCTCACGGATATCGAGCGCTGCATCGACCGCCGCATGCGTGCTCGCACAGCACGGATACTGCTTGTAGCATGCGCCCGGCGTGACGATATCGAACGGCTCGCCCCAGCCTTCGAGTATGCGAGCCGAATCGTAGGTGCCTGCACCATTGAACACGTTAAGAAAGCCTTGCGGGTGTTCGAATGCATCAGCATTCGCGGTGAAGCCTTTACGTGCGAGCAGGGCGGCCTGCAATCCGCTGCGCGCGCAATGGCCGACGTGCAATGGCTTGGTCATGGTGCCGAAGTTTGCCTTGATACCGGCGGCGAGTGAGGTGGCCAGCGCTAACGCAGTCGTGGTTTCATCTTCGTTTAGTCTCAGGAAATGCGCGCATGCCGCAGCCACCGCGAATACGCCGAGTGTCGAGGTTGGGTGCCAACCTTTTTCATAATGATGCATGTTGACGCCGCGGCCCAGGCGCGCGCCGGCTTCAAAGCCCGCAACGTGTGCCGCGAGAAGATCGCGTCCGCTGCCTCCAAAAGCTTCGCCCGCAGCGAGCAGTGCCGGCAGCATGGTGGCCGAAGCGTGGCCGAACATCGTATTGGTTGCGTTGTCGTAATCGAGCGCGTGCGCGGCGGTGCCGTTGACGAGTGCGGCGTCCAGACAGCCTACTCGACGGGTGCCGCCGAATATCAGGCTGGGCCCCGCGGCCTGCGCGACCATGACTTCTTCGACTATACGTGGCGCATCTTCGCGCGCTCCCGCGAGCGTGACTCCGATGGTATCGAGCAGGCCGACTTTGCTCCATGCCAGCGCTTCCGCGGGCAGCGCGTCGGCGCGCATCGCAACGATGCGCCGGGCGAGTTCGCGAGCGATGCTCATGCGCGGCGGCGGAATTGATTGGCGGGTATCATGCGGGGGACTATAATTTTCGGCCTTGCAAGAACCAATTCTAACCTAGCGGAGAGCACGGCATGAACAAGCCGGTCGAAAAAATTCTGGAACGGGCAGTCGACGGCATTCAACTGAAACTTACGGAGTACGCGCACAAACTGCGTTACGAGGATATACCGGCGGACGTCGTACATATCGTGAAGGTGCGTGTAATCGACACGCTGGGTTCGTTGATCGGCGGCTTTTTCGCCGAGCCTTGCCGCATCGCACGCGATGTGGCGGCCGTGATGCCCAATGCCGGAGGTGCGACCGTTATTGGCACGCGCATGAAAACTTCACCCGAAATGGCTGCTTACGTGAACGCGGCAACCGCGCGCTATGTGGAGATGAATGACATTTACCACTGGCCGGGAGCATTCGGTGGCCATCCGAGCGATGTGTTGACCCCTGTGCTGGCGGCGGCGGAACATACGCGTGCGAGTGGGCGGGATTTCATCACCAGCGTAGTGCTTGCCTACGAGGTTTATCAGAGTTTTTCGGACGTATTCAAAAATGTCGGGATGGGGTTCGACCACACCAATTTTTGCACGCTCGGCAGCGCAGTTGGTGCCGGTAAGCTGTTCGGACTGTCGGCTGCACAATTGTCGCATTGCATTTCGATGGCTGCGGTGCCCAACGTGATCCTGCGCCAGGTGCGCGCAGACCATTATTCGATGTACAAGGCGATGGCCTCGGGACACGCAGGCCGCGCCGGAGTATTCGCGGCGATACTTGCGCGCGCTGGAATGGAAGGGCCTCATTTGCCATTCGAGGGCAAAGCGGGCTGGAGCGATCATGTTGCGCGGGATCGTTTCGAGTTGACGCTCGGCGGCTATGGCGCGCCGTTCAAGATACAACACGCGCTGATCAAGCCGCGCGCGTGCTGCGGGACCACAATCTCGTCCGTGCTCGCCGCCGAGAAAATTTCGCCGCTGCGCGATCTTTCATCCATCGACAAGATCACGGTCGAGGTCTATAAAAAGGCCAAGGAGCGTGTCGGCACCGGCGAACACCGATGGAACCCGGATACGCGCGAGACCGCCGACCACAGTATTCCGTACGTCGTCGCGGCCACGTTGATGGACGGCACGGTGACGCCGCGTTCGTTCAACGACGCGCATCTGTGGAACCCGGCATTGCGTGCGCTGATCCACAAGATCGAGGTGGTCGAAAACGAGCAGTTCACCAGAGCCTACGTCAGGTTGCCGGTCGAGCACCACACTCAGGTCACAGTCGTGATGGCCAACGGCGACAAACTGGTCGGTGCGGCAGGCGGCGCCAAAGACGAACTGTCGGCGCCCAAGTCGGATGCAGAAGTCGCGGAGAAATTCCGCGTGTTATGCGAGGACGCGCTCGGTGTGCGTCAGGTCGAGCAATTGCTCGCGCAATTGTGGGAACTCGATCAACTCGACGATGTAGCGGCGGTTCCACCGGGGTTCGTAATCGCCTGAAGGATAATTACTCGGAGAGATTGATACTGGAGCGCTGAATAAAGCGTTCCCACAAATTGACCTGCCTGACGAAGGTCTGACGAAACTCCTCGGGCGAATTGGGCGGTGCCGCCTCGGCGCCTTCGGTCGCCAGCCGCGCTTGCATGTCCGCGCCCAGCATAAAGCGCTGCGCTTCTCCGTTCAGCGCAAGCACAATCGCCGCCGGTACGCCGGCGGGTGCGTAGAGGCCGTGCATATTCTCGAGTTGAAAATTCGCGATCCCGGATTCGGCTACCGTCGGCACTTCGGCGAATGCACGCAGGCGCTGGGCGCTTGTCACGGCGAGCGCTTTGAGGCGGCCGCTTTTCACGTACGGCGCGCCGCCGAGGCCGCTGGTGAGCAGCAACTGGATTTGTCCGCCCATCAGGTCGGTCAGCGCCTGGCCGTAGCCTTTATATGGCACGTGTACCATGTCGATGCCGCCGGCCATGAACTTGAACAACTCGGTGCCGAGGTGCGCGAAGCTGCCGACGCCCGCAGAGCCGTAGCTCAGCGCGTGCGGTTTGCTTTTGGCGTAGGCGATCAATTCCCTGATCGAATTAGCCGGCAGCGAGGGCGGCGCCAGCATAAGAAACGGCGCTGTCGTCAACTGGACAATGGGCGTGAGCGCGGTGCGCGCGTCGAACGGTATTTTTTTCATCGGCGTTGCCGTCACGATCAGGCTCGCGCCGCCGAACAGTGTGTAGCCGTCGGGCACCGCCTGCGCGAGCATTTCCAGCGCGATCACACCGCCGCCGCCCGCGCGATTATCCATGACGACGGCGCGGCCCCAGCGCTCGGTGAAATGCTGGCCGACCGCGCGCGTGACAATGTCTGCGCCGCCGCCCGGCGCGGAACCGACGATGATGCGGATCGGGCGGGACGGATAACCGGCAGGCGGCGTTTGCGCGGCCGCGTGCGCGCAGGCGATTGCCGCGGAGAAGAACGCAAGCGATCGTAAGGAATTCATCGCTGAAATCGCACACATGATGAGCGGAATTTTACGCGCATCCGGTTAGCACGCCAGAAGCAGCGATCGACCCAATGGACACGCGGCGTGCGCGCGGGTTACGATCAACGCGACAACACAGGAGCAAAAGCGATGTCATCAACCATGATGGTGCTCGATCCGGTGGCGCCGCCGCAGCATACGCCGCGCGCGCAAACGACACTCGCCAGCCTGGCCGGAAAAACGGTCGGCTTTATCGATAACGCCAAACCCAATTTCAATTTGCTCGTCGACGATCTGGGCAAACTTCTTACCGGCAGATACGGCGTCAGGGCGGTCATCAAACATCGCAAGTCGGGCCAGGTGCCGGTAGCGGAGGCGGTGCTCAAAGATTTCGCGGAACGCTGCGATGCCGTCGTCACCGGCTCCGGCGATTGAGGGTCTTGCACGTCGTGGAGTGTCCACGACAGCGTTGAAGCGGCCAAGCGCGGGCTTGCAGCAGTGACAATTTGCTCGACCGCATTCACCGGGCTGGGCCGCGCCCAGTCGCGCGCGCTCGGGTTTCCGCAGTTGCCGGTCGCGGTGGTGCCGCATCCGTTCGGCATACGTACGCGCGACGAGATACGCGATATCGCCGCACAATGCGTCGACGATATTGCGCGCCTGTTGTGCGAAGCGCCGACGGCGATCGCCGATACCGCGTCAGGCGCAAGTGCCGCGCGCGCCCGGGAAATCGAGGTTGACGCGGATCCTGAAGCTTTCAACCGGCAGTTGATCGAGCGTCGTTGGAGCGACGGCTTGCCGGCGATTGCGCCGACGCGCGAGCGTGTCGAGCGCATGTTGCAGCACACGCGCCGCGCGCCGGATGAAGTGGTGGCGGCGGTCGCGCCCGCGTTCGGCGTGGCGACGGTCGAGCGCATTGCGATCAACGTCGTGATGGCGGGTTGTTACTCCGAATACCTGCCGGTTTTGATCGCGGCGACCGCGGCGATCGCCGATCCGCGCTTCAATTTGCGCGGCATACAGGCAACGACCAATCCCGCCGCAGTATGGTTGATCGTCAACGGCCCGCTCGCCAGGCAACTCGGCGTCAACGGCGGCGGCAATTGCCTGGGCCCCGGCGCGTGGGCCAATGCAACGCTGGGCCGCGCGCTGCGCCTGATCCAGCAGAACATCGGTGGCGCGCGGTCCGGCGACATGGACCGCGCCACGCAAGGCCAGCCCGGCAAGTACACGTTCTGCTGCGCCGAGAACGAAGCAGCGAATCCGTGGCAGCCGCTGCACGTCGAGCGCGGCTTCAGGCGCGAGAGCAGCACGGTGACCGTGGTTGGCGCGCTTGGTACGTGGAACATGAATTCGCACGCCAAGGGCGCGGACGATTTGCTGCGCGTCATGGCGGATACGATGACATTCCCGGCCAGCAGCGATTTCATTTATGCGGGAGAGCCATGGCTGATCCTGTCGCCCGAGCACGCGCACGTGCTGCATCGCGAAGGCCTGTCGAAAGCGGACGTGAAGCGGCGGTTGTGGGAACAGGCGCGCCTGTCGGGGCATCGCCTGTCGGCCAGGGATTTCTGGCGTACGCAGAACGGCCGGCGCGCCGAACTGGGCGAAATCACGCGCGACACGATGCTGGCGATCACCGAGAAGCCAGAAGATATCGGCATTCTGGTCGCGGGCGGCCCCGGCACGCACTCGGTGTACATACCAATGTCGGGGCATGTGCGTTCGGTAACGCGCGAGATCGATTGACGCGCGAGGCGTGGTTGGTGGAGGCCTATCGCGGTTTATTGCAGTTTGCCGCCGCGCTGCTTGCATTGAGCGGCGTCGCTGCCGCGCAGACTTATCCGGTAAAACCGGTGCGCATCGTCACAGCCGAACCCGGTACCGGCAACGATCTGATCGCGCGCCTGATCGCGCCGCATCTCGCCGCGGTCTTCGGGCAGCAGTTTGTGATCGACAACCGCGGCCTCGTCGCCGTCGAAATGGTCGCGAAATCGCCGCCCGACGGCTACACGCTGCTCTCGTACGGCCCGCCGCTGTGGCTGACGCCGTTGCTGCGGCAAGTCGCTTACGATCCCCTGCGCGATTTCGCGCCAATCACAATCGCCGGAAACTCGCCGAACATTCTTGCCGTCCATCCGTCGGTGCCGGCAAAAACGGTCGCCGAGCTGATCGCGCTGGCGAGGAAGCGGCCCGGCGAACTCAACTACTCGTCGAGCTCGACCGGCGCGTCGCCGTATCTCGCCGCCGAGCTGCTGAAGAGCATGACGGGCATCAACATCGTGCGCGTCGCCTACAAGGGCAGCACCCAGGCGCTGATAGCGCTGGTCGGCGGCCAGGTCCACATCATGTTTCCGAACGCGGGTGTGGCGGCGCCGCACCTCAAATCCGGTCGCTTGCGCGCGCTCGCCGTCACCACGGTGGCGCCCTCGGCGCTGGCGCCCGGCCTGCCGCCGCTGTCGGCGGCCGGCGTGCCCGGCTACGAATCGTCCTCGCAGTTCGCGCTGGTCGCGCCGTCCGGCACGCCGCCGGCGATCATCGAGCGCCTCAATCATGAAATGGTCGCCGCGCTGCGGCGGCCGGATGTCACCGAGCGCCTGTTCGGCAGCGGCGTCGAAGTGCTCACCGGCACGCCGGCGGAACTCGCGGCGACGATGAAGTCGGAAATGGCAAAGTGGGGGAAGGTGATTAAAGAGGCGGGGATTCGAGAGGAATAAATCGATTCACGCGCGGTACGCATGCGAAATGCTTAACCTGTCAATGCACGCTGATATGCCCCTGCTGTACCAACTTCTTCCACCGCTCGATATCCGCCTTTAAAAACGCCGCGAGTTCCTGCGGGCCGTTGCCGATCGGGTCGGCGCCCTGCGCGAGCAGTTGATCGCTGATCGCGGGAGCTCGCACGATGCGCGCGACTTCGGTGTTGAGACGTTGAATGATCGCCGGTGGCGTCCCGGCCGGCGCGATCAGCGCGTACCACAGCGACGATTGATAACCGGGAAATTCCTGTTCGGCGACAGTCGGGATGTCCGGCGCGGCGCGCGTGCGCTGGCGGCTCGTCACCGCGAGCGCGCGCAGCCGGCCGCTTCTGATAAACGGCAGCGTCGGCAGCGGGCTGGTGCAGATCAGCAGCACCTGCCCGGCGAGCACGTCGGCAAAGGCGGGCGCGGCGCCTTTGTACGGGATGTGCACGAGGTCGATGCCGGCCATCCACTTCAGCATTTCCAT
Source organism: Betaproteobacteria bacterium (assembly GCA_025353085.1). Taxonomy (GTDB): domain Bacteria; phylum Pseudomonadota; class Gammaproteobacteria; order Burkholderiales; family SG8-41; genus PALSA-1004. The sequence continues at coordinate 11,057 of JANXRI010000161.1, read as the reverse complement.
CGACAGGTGGCCGCCGGTGCCGGGCGTGGACGAGGCGTAATTGATTTGTCCCGGGCGCGCTTTGGCGGCGGCGATCAGTTCTTTCAGCGTGCTGACGCCCAACGCCTGGTGCGCGATGATCACCAGCGGCGAATCGGCGACCAGCGCGATCGGCGCAAAATCGCGCAGCGTGTCGTAGGGCAACTCTTTCATCAAGGCGGGATTGGTGCCGATCGCCGAGTTGGCGAGCATAAGCGTGTAGCCGTCGGCTGGCGCGTGCGCGGTCAACTGGGTGGCGATCACCGTGCCGCCGCAGTTGTCGACGATGAACTGCTGGCCGAGCGCTTCGCTGAGTTTTTGCGCGAGACTGCGCGACATGATGTCGGTGGCGCCGCCCGGCGGCGCAGGCGTAATCAGGCGTACCGGCTTGATCGGATAGGTTTGCGCAGCGACGGGCGGGTTCGCGTACGCGAACAACGCCAGCGCGTGCCACAATACTATCCGCAAAAAGATCACCATTCCGGTGTATCCTCCGGAAAACCCATGCAGCGCATTTTACTTATCGGCGCATTGCCCGCGATCGTCGCAGTTGGCGCCGTGCACGCAGCGGCCGCCGACAATTATCCGCGCAAGCCGATACGCGTGCTCGTCGGTTTGCCGCCGGGCGGCGGCGTCGATACCGTTGCGCGCGCGATCGGGCATGGCCTGTCGGAGCGCTGGGGCCAGGGCGTGATCGTGGACAATCGCACGGGCGCCGGCGGCACGATAGTGATGGAAGTGGCGGCGCAGGCGGCGCCCGACGGCTATACGCTGTACGCGAGCAGCGTCGTCACCGTCGCGACCGCGACGCCGCTCGGTAAAGTCGCGTTCGATACGCGCAAGGTCTACGCGCCTGTCGTGCAGATGTACGTGCAGCCGTACGTGCTCGCGGCGGAGCCGTCGCTGCCGGTGAAGTCCGTGCGCGAGCTGATCGCGTACGCGAAGGCACGGCCCGGCACGCTCAATTACGCTTCCACCGGCATCGGCACGGCGTCGCACCTCGGCATGGAGTTTTTTCAGTCGCAGGCGGGCATCAATCTCGTACACGTGCCGTATCGCGGGTTGGGCCCCGCGATGATCGATGTGATCGGCGGGCAGATCCAGCTCGTGTTCGGCGCCGCGATCATAGTCACTCCCAATGTGCGCGCCGGCCGCTTGCGCGGTCTCGCCACCGGCGGAATTAATCGATCGCTTGCTTATCCGGACATACCGACCGTCGCCGAATCGGGGTTACCGGGTTTTGAATGGGGCAGTTCCTACGCGCTGTTCGCGCCGGCGGCTACGCCGGAGGAGATTATTGCCAGGCTGAATCGCGAGGTCAGCTCCGTTGCACGCCTGCCTGAGGTGCAGAAAAAACTCGCGGGTGACGGCGTCGATCCCGCCGCGCCGAATACGCCGGAGGAGTGCCGGGCGATATTCGCTCGGGAATTCGCGCGCATGGAAAAAATCTTCAGGACGTCCGGCATCAAGCTCTGAGGTGCGGCGTCAGTTGCCGAGCAGCATCTGTGGAAACTCGTCGGCCGCCTTGACTGCCTTGTCCGCTTCTTCGGGCGCATAGGCATTGCCCGGTTTGTATTGCGGGAACACGTAAATCTTCAGTTCCGGCACTCCGAGCGCCGTGGCCTGCGCGCGCGCGGCTTTCTCGAAGTGGTTGTAAACGAACAGCACGGCCGGGTGGCCGCTCTTTGAAACGCTGATGGCATCGCGCACGGCGGCCGAGGTGCACGACCCTCAGGCGCCGAGGCCGATCAACACGTAATCGGTTGCGCCGATCAATTTGTCGACGTCCTCTTTGGGGGCCGGCGCCCACGTGTTTTCCTTGTAAACGCGCTCGACAGCGGTGGGTTTGAAGCGGCGCTCGACTTCGGCTTCGAGCGATTTCCAGAACGCGAGTCCCGATGCATGCTGGTTGAAGATGAAGCCGGCTTTGCGGCCGTTCAGCGTTTCAAGGATGTTCTCTTCGGTGCGCGGTGTTTTCGCGACCGTTCCGGTCGGATCGAGCAGTTCGATGGTCATGGCATGCTCCTCAACGTTTTGCTTCCTGATTATGCGGATGGGAATTCGACGCGCCGGCTCAGCGGTTTGGCGCGGCGCGCGCCCCAGCCCGGGCACAGCGACGAGAATGCGCTGCCGGATCCCCAGCCGCCGGCGACGGTGATTACCAGACGCTCGACGCCGCGAATGAACGGCACGCGCGCGTCGTCGTCTTTCGCATCGGCGAATTTGTTCCAGTGCGCGGGATGAATTTCCGCGATCGAGCGGCGGTGCTTGACTTCCCCCACCGGCCGTGTGGCGAGGCGCACGAGTTCTTCCTTCACTTCGAGCTTGCTGTAACCGCCATCCGAGAGGTTCTTCGCCGCCATCGGGGCCAGCACCAGCACCATGTCGCCGCCGCTGATCTGCGGACTGCCGAGCGTGGCTATCGAATCGGCGAGCACGTAGAGCACGTCTTCGGCGGGACCGTAGCCGGCGCCATTGCCGATCAAACGCGGGCCTTCGACCGCGGCAATCGTAACGACCGTGTCGTCGGCATTGAATCCGCGTTCGACCTGCAGCGGTTCCCACGGATTGTTGTCGGCGTCCTCGGCGATGCAGAAGCTGTAATAGCCCGGATGGCCCTGTGTGGTCTTGCACGGTTCACCGGGAAAGCCGCCGCCGACGTTCCACAGGACTAGGCGAATTGCGCGGCCTATCGTGGCGCTCGCGCGGCAGCCGTGGCCGAACGCGCACTCTTTCGTGTTGAAACCCAGGCGCTTGACTGCCGGACCGCTTACGATCGCGAGGGGCGCGCAGCCGTGCGTGGTGGTCTGCACGCCGTTGAGGTTGAAGCTTTCGTCGACCATCGCCTCGATCGCGGCGATCACGACCGGCACGTACTCGGGTTTGCATCCGGCCATCACGCAGTTGATCGCGATCGTTTCGATGGTGGCAACGCCGTCGCGCGGCTGAATTACGCCGATCACTTCGGCGGGGTCGCGCTTGAGGTAATGGATGATGCGCTCGACCGCGCCGCGCGTCGGCGGTATTACCGGCAGGCCGTCGGTCCATTTGTTCTCGAAGCACAACTCGGCGGCGGTTTCGAGGTCGGCGGCTTCGACGATTTTTGCGGCAAGCTGCATGATGATTCCTTGTCCGGGACATCCGATGTTATAGCGCGACCTGCGCGGCGACAAGAATGACGGGCCTAATCATCGCGTATGCCGGCATCCGTAATGAGCTTGCCGAGCCCCGTCATTTCGGCTTTTATGGTTGCCGCGAATTCTTCCGGCGAACTGCCGACGGCCTCGGATCCCGATTTGAACAGCCGCTCTTTGACGTCCGGCTCGCGCAGCACGCGCACGATCTGATCGTGCAGGCGATCGATGATCGCAGCGGGTGTACGTGCGGGAGCAAATACGCCGAAGGCGGCGACCAGGCTATAGCCGGGTACGCCGGCCGCCGCCACCGTCGGTAATCCGGGGGCCAGTGCCGAGGGTTGCGCGCTCGTCACGGCGAGTGCGCGCAAACGGCCCGACCGGACATGCTGTGCGACTGCACTGGCGCTGCCGAACATCACCTGCACTTGGCCGCTGATGAGATCGTTGATGGCGGGAGCCGCTCCTTTGTAAGGGATGCGCGTGATGTTGACGTGCGCCATCGATTTGAAAAGCTCGGCGGCGAGATGGTTGGAGGTGCCCGCGTTGCCGGTCGCGCAGTTGAGTTCGCCCGGCTTGGACGTGGCCAGCGCGATCAATTGCTTTACCGATGTCGCCGGCACGGAGGGATGCACCACGAGGATGTTGGGCGTGCTGACGACCAGCGAGACCGGTGCGAAATCGCGCACCGGGTCGTACGGCACGTGACCGCGCATATAAGGCAACAGCCACAGCGCGCTGCCGTTCAGATGCAGTGTATAGCCGTCGGGGGCGGCTTTCGCGACGAATTCGGCGGCAATCACGCCGCCTTCGCGGCCGTCGACGACCACCTGCTGGCCGAGCGAGGTGGAGAGCCCTTGCGCGATCATGCGTGCGGCGAAATTGCTGGTGCCTGCGATGCCGGATATCACGAGGCGGATGGGTTTGCTCGGATAGTTTTGCGCAGCGGCGTCCATAGCGCATAAAAGCAGTACTACCACGGCAAGGGTGCGCTTGGGAGATGCGTTTTGCATGATCACTTCTTGGAAAGTTTCAGTGGCCGACGATGTCGGAACCGGGACCGAGAAACTGGCGGATCAGCTTGATCGTTTCACGTGCAAGCCGTGTGACCGGACGCTGCAGCGACACCGCGACCTTCAATGAGCGCTTGAGACGCGGGCTCACAATGTCGTTCAATTGCAGCCGTCGCGAAAAGCCGGTGCGCTGGAGCGAGAATCCAGGCAGGATGGTGCAGCCGTGGCCGAGCTGCACCAGTTCAAGGATGAACGATGCGCCGTCGATCTGCATTACAACGTTCAACTGGATGCCGGCCTTCGCGGCTTCCGTTTCCACCAGCGTGCGGATGGTGTGAGGAGGGCTCGGCAGGATCAGCGGAAAACGGTCGAGTTCGCGGAACGGCACCGGTTTTCCATGAGCCAGTTTCGTGCGCGATGCCAATGAGAACAACGACAGATCATGATTCATGAGCGGCGCAATTTCGAGCAATGGGGAGGCCGGCGGGTCGTACAGGATGCCGATGTCGATGCGGCCCATCAACAGCCATTCGTGGATGAAGCGGCTTTTACCTTCGATGATTTCCAGCGAGGCGCGCGGGAAGCGTTCGCGGAATGTCGTGACCAGGCCCGCCGACAACGCCTTGCCCGTGATTTGCGGCGTTGCAATGACGACCTTGCCAACGGGGAAATCCTTCGCACTGTCGAGCGCGTCGCGCGCGCGCGCGACCTGCTCGATGATGCCCTTCGCGTGCAGGAGGAGCAGCGAACCTTCGTGGGTCAGGATGATGCCGCGCCCGTTGCGCGTGAAGAGCGTCTGGCGCAGTTCGACCTCAAGTCGCCGGACTTGTTTGCTGAGCGCCGGTTGGGCGACATGCAGAAGAGTTGCCGCGCGCGTAAAACTGCCGGTTTCCGCAACGCGCACGAAATACTCGAGTTGCTTTAAATCCATGACCGTCGCATCAGGTATTCCAGATGGGCATAACAGCTAGTGTAACAGGACCGCCCGCCCGGCCCTGGAATTGTCTATCATTCGCCTGCCGTAGACAAGTTGTTCGCTGGCACGGAGGATATGATCGTTGTCATGCAATTGGCAGGGTATTGCGCGTGCGCGGCTGCGCTATGGCCCGCATGCGCGCCGTTCGCCGCTGCGCAGTCGTATCCGAGCAAGCCGCTGCACATCGTGACCTCGGAACCGGGCGGTGGAAACGATTTTGCGGCGCGTATGATCGCGCAAGCGCTGAGCGTCTGTCTGGGCCAGCAGGTGATAGTCGATAATCACGGCGGAGCGAGCGGCGCAATCGCGGGCGAAATGGTCGCCAAGGCGGCGCCCGACGGCTATACGCTGCTGTTGTATGGCAGCAATATCTGGCTGCTGCCCTTCCTGCGCAACAACGTGCCGTACGATCCGGTGCGCGATCTGGTCCCGATTACGCTGGCGGTGAGGGCGCCCAACATACTGGTCGTGCATCCGGCGCTGCCGGTGAAAACGGCGCAGGAACTGATTGCACTGGCGCGTAAGCGTCCGGGTGCGCTCAATTACGGTACCGGCGCGATCGGCTCGTCGAGCCAGATTGCGACCGAATTGTTTAAGGCGATGGGCAAGCTCAATATCGTGCAGATTCCGTACAAGGGCAACGGCATTGCGCTTAATGCGCTGATCGCCGGCGAGGTACAGCTCGCGTTCGCTACGCCCGGCTCGGTTGCCGCGCATATCAAATCCGGGCGGCTGCGGGCGCTGGCGGTGACGAGTTCGCAGCCGTCGCCGCTGTTGCCGGGTCTGCCGACGGTGGCGTCGGCGGGATTGCTGGGTTACGAGGCGACGTCGATCGTCGGCATGTTCGCGCCGGCGAAAACGCCCGAGGCGGTGATCGCGCGGCTCAACCAGGAAACGGTGCGCGTGCTGAACCGCGCGGAATTGAAGGAGCGCTTCCTGAAATCAGGTGTTGAGACCGTCGGCAGCACGCCGGAGGAGTTCGGCGCCGTCGTCAGATCCGAGATGGCGCGTTTGGGCAAAGTGATACGCGAAGCAAATATTCGCGGTTGAAGCATGCATCATCAAAACATCCGCAGTTAAAGTTTTTTAATAAGAGAAACGACCATGGCCACAGCCGCACAAACCCTGGCGCAGTTCGCCGCCGACCTGAAATTTGACGATATTCCGCAGGACGCGATTGCGCGCGGACGCGATTGCATCATCGACACCATCGCCGCGGCCAGTTACGGCGCGCAGTTTCCGTGGAGCCGTCTCGTGATCGACTACGCGCAGCGCTACGGCGCGGGTGGACCGTGTTCGATCTTCGGTGTGCCCGGCGTGAAGGTGCAGGCGCCTTTTGCGGCGCTCGCCAACGGTGCACTGGGGCACGCCTTCGAGCAGGACAGCGTGCGCGATCCTGGTGCCGGCTCGCATCCGGGGGCGACGGTGCTGCCGGCGCTGTTGGCTGCTTGCGAGGAAACCGGTGCCGACGGAAAGCAGGTGCTGACCGCCTATGTCGCTGCGGTCGAGGTGATGTTCCGCATCGCGCTGGCCACTCACCACAGCCCCGAGCATGTCGGTTTTCATGCGCCCGGATTGACTGGCACCTTTGGCAGCGCCATTGCGGCCGGCCTCATCTACGGCCTCGATGCGAAGCAGCTCGCGAACGCGCTGGCGATTGCGGGTTCGCTGTCTTCCGGCCTGCTGGCGTTTTCGAAATCGCAAGGCGGCGCGATGGTCAAGCGCCTGCATCTCGGCCGCGCTTCCGAGGGCGGCGTGCTTGCCGCGCGGCTCGCCGGCGCCGGCTATGAAGGCCCGGAGACCATACTCGAGGGCAAGTTCGGATTCCTCGATGCTTACGGTGTTGCCGCGGACTGCGAAGCGGAATTGCTGACCAAGGGACTCGGCAGCGAATGGGAGGTGCGGCGCATTTGCCTCAAGCGCTACGCCGCGCACATCAATGCGCACACGCCGGTGCAGACGCTGCGCGAACTGATGGCTGAACACAGGTTCACGGCGAAGGACGTCGCCCATTTGCTGGTCGAAGGCAGCGAACGCCTGCTCACGCATCACAATATCCCGGAGCCGGCCGATATTCTGAAGGCGCAGTACAGCGTGCCGTTCTGCGTGGCGATCGCGCTCTATCGCGATCCCGACGATCCACGCTCATTCGATGAATCGGCGGTGCAGGATCCGGCCATTCGGGCCACTGCCAAAGCGCTCGAACTCAAGCAGCGCGCGGGCGCAGGTGCGGTGAGAAGCTCGACGGTAACGGTGACGCTGAAAGACGGCCGCAAGGTGAGCAAGCGCGCCGACATTTATAGGGGCATGCCGGCTGACCCGCTTAATCGCGAAGAGCTCAAACGCAAGTTCATGCTGCTCACCGGCGGCGCGAACGATGCGGCTGCGGCGACGCGTTTCGAGCGGCTCGAAAAAATGGCCGACGCGAAAAAATTCTCGGTCGCCTGAATAACGCGATCGACAACCAGACTTATCTGGAGACAACCATGACCGACCCAACCTACCATTATGATGTTCTGATCGTCGGCACCGGCAATGCGGCGTGTTGTGCCGCGCATTCGGCGATCGAAAAAGGCGCGAAAATCGGCATGCTGGAAAAGGCCTCCAAAGCGAACCGCGGCGGCAACAGCGCGCTAACCGGCCACATGCGTTTCGTGTTCAACGGCACCGAAGACGTGCGCCCGCTGGTTAGAAACATGGCGGACGACGAACTGCATGCGCTGCTCGAGCACATGCCGCATCGAACGGAAGCCGAGCACTGGGACGAAGTGATGCAGGTCACGAACAATCAAAGCGACCAGGACATGCTGCAGGTGCACGTCACCGAATCGCTGAAAACCGTGCAATGGCTCGCATCGAAAGGACACGACTGGGTGCCGGCCGGCGGCTTCAAAATGCCGTCCGACAATATTTTGCTGATGAACGGCGGCGGCTACGGGCTGCAGCAGCGCAATTTCGCGCTGCTCGAGCGTGCGGGCGTCGCATTTCATTACGACACCGCGGCGACCGAATTGATTCAAGATCAAAAAGGATGCGTGACGGGCGCGCGTGCTCTCACGCCGAATGGTTTCGCAACGTTTACGGCAAAGTCGGTGGTGCTCGCCTGCGGCAGTTTCGAATCGAACCCCGAAATGCGCGCGCGATATCTCGGCGCCGGCTGGGACACTGTCAGAATCCGCGGCGTGCCGTTCAACACGGGTGATGGTTTGCGCATGGCCATGCATATCGGCGCCATGCCGCACGGGAGTTGGACCACGTGCCATGCATCGCCGCAGGACATCGACCTGCCGCCATTCAAAATCCCGGTCGCGTATTCGACCAAGGCCTCATACGCGCGTTACATGTATCCGTACTCGATCATGGTGAACACGAACGGCGAACGTTTCGTCGACGAAGCGTACGATCTGCGCGGGCGTACCTATGCGGCGATGGGCCGCGCGATCCTTGCCCAACCGGGCGGGATTGCGTATCAGATTCTCGATGCCAAAGCGCGCAAGATGGACATTTATCCGACCAACTACGACGGTGCGACGAGAGCGCAGGCCGACACGCTCGAGAAACTCGGCGCCGAGCTGGAAATCAACGTGCCGAATTTCATCAAGACGGTGCGCGAATTCAATGCGGCCATCCAGCCGGGACAATTCAATCCGGATCGCCACAAGCTCGACGGCAAACGCACGGCTGGAATCTATCCGCCGAAAAGCAATTACTGCCTCAGCATCGAGGAGCCGCCGTTCGAAGCGTTCCCGGTCCGCTGCGGAATGACCTTTACTTACGGTGGCTTGAAAATCGATCCGACGACGGGGCAAACGCAGCATGTCGCGGGCTGGCCGATCCCAGGCTTGTATGCCGCAGGTGAAATGGCCGGCGGATTGTGGGTCGACAACTATGCGTCGGGCTCCGGCATGATGGCCGGCGCTACCTTTGGCCGAATTGCCGGCACGCATGCCGCGATCGCGGCGTTGCAACCGTAATCGCGCGTAAAGGAATTTGGCGTGGACATCATCGTGACCATTAAGGAAGTAACGGATCCCAATATCCCTCCAAGCTATGTCAAGCTCGACGCACAGGCAAAGCGCATCGAGTCGCCATTCGGCGTTGCGCCGGTCCTCAATGGATACGATGAGAATGCGCTGGAAGAGGCGCTGCGATTGCGGGAACGGCATGGCGGACGAGTAACGGTCTTAAGCCTAGGCGACGACAGCAGCCGTAAATCACTCAAGCGTGCGCTCGCGATGGGGGCCGATGCGGCGATTTTGCTCAGCGATCCCGTCTGGATGTATGCAGACAGTGCGACGGTCGGCCGCGCGCTCGCAGCAGCAATCCGCAAGATTGGAAAATTCGACCTGGTAATGTGCGGGCGGCAGGCGTCCGATACTGACGCCGGCCAAGTACTGTACTGGATCGCCGAGACGCTCAAGCTGCCCGCTGTTTCACCGATCGCCAAGATCGCCGAGTCCGAGCCAACCAATCTGACGGTTCATCGGTTGATCGACGGCGGCCATCAGCGTTTGCGTGTGCAGTTGCCCGCGCTGTTGGGCGTATCGAGCGAAATCAACGAGCCGCGGCACCCGACCATGCGCGGGACGATGAACGCAGGCCGTGCGCTGATACCTGGCTGGAAATTGCGTGATCTGGGCATCGCACAAGCTGTGCCGAAGGTCGAATTGCGCCGACTAACAGTGCAGACTCGAACGACGAAAGCGCAACTCATTGATGGCAGCTCGGATGCCGACCGCGGAATTGCGCTGGCAGACAAACTGCACGACATGGGACTCGTCTGATGGCGGGCATTCTAATCGTCGGCGACCTCGCAGCAGGACGGCCCGGCAGCGAGTTTTTGGAATTGGCCGGCGCGGGCGCGGCACTTGCGCAGGCGACAGGCGAGCCGCTGATCGGCGCTCTGATCGCGCGTGACAATGCGGCGGTTCGGCAGGACTGCTTGCCGCCGGTGCAGCGGCTGTATCTGATACGGGATTCAGAATTGCGGCATTACGGGGCGGCGGCGTTTGTTGCGGCCGCGCGCTCGGCACTCGGCGCGAGCTCGCCGTCGATCGCGTTGTTCGCGCATACGCTTGAGACCCGGGACTGGGTGCCGCAACTGGCCGCTGCGCTGGATGCAGGTCTCGTCATGGATTGTGTCGCACTTTCGTTGGACGGCGATGCGCTGATTGCGACCAAGCCGGTATATGGCGGCAGCGTATGGGGCGAATTTGCGATTCGCGGCACGCTTAGACTCGCAACATTGCGGCCCGGCGTTTTTACGCCTGCAACGCCGAGTGACAAACCGGAAGTGATGCAATTGACGGTTGAGCATATTGCAGTGAACGCCGTAACCATGATCGATGAGGTAGCGGCAGCGGCGTCCGGCGGCGTCAATCTCAAGAATGCAAAAGTGGTCGTTTCCGGTGGACGCGGCGTCGGTGGTGCGAAGAATTGGCATTACATCGAGGGCGCAGCTTCGGCACTCCGCGCCGCGGTCGGGTGCTCGCGACCGGTTGCAGATTCCGGCTGGGTTTCGTCGGCTTATACGGTAGGGCTCAGCGGCTCGAGCGTGACGCCCGATCTTTATATTGCAGTCGGTATTTCCGGCGCAGTTCAGCACCTTGCCGGCATCAGTGCCGCGCGTACGGTGGTTGCCATCAACAGCGATGCAGACGCCGAAATTTTCGCGCGGGCCGATCTCGGCGTCGTTGGCGACTATAAGGAGGTGTTACCGGCGTTCGTCAAGCGCATCGAACAGCTCAAGTCGTGAGCCATTTGCGAACAGTGTGGCGTGTGGGGTGCGAAATGCTAAATATTAGCCTGAAGGGGCGTTGCCGCACAGTCTTGCAGAGATTGGCGCGTGTGCTACCGTTCGCACTCATGCGCGATCTGCTGCTCCTTGCGATTCACCTGTTCGTAACCGTCGCGAAA
>JANXRI010000156.1 GCA_025353085.1 Betaproteobacteria bacterium | reverse complement strand
TTTCGCGACGGTTACGAACAGGTGAATCGCAAGGAGCAGCAGATCGCGCATGAGTGCGAACGGTAGCACACGCGCCAATCTCTGCAAGACTGTGCGGCAACGCCCCTTCAGGCTAATATTTAGCATTTCGCACCCCACAGGTGGTTCGCGCCTGCGAATACCCCCTCTGGCATTATCGCAAAGCTCAACACCGAAATCCGCAAGGCTTTGCAGTCAAACAAAGTCCGTGAGTACCTCGCAGCGGGAGGCTATGAAATCATCGGCGATTCGCCGGAAGAATTCCGCCAATTCCTCCACGCAGAGTTCAAACGTTACACTGAGATCGCGCAAGTGGCGAAAATTAAAGTTGAATGACTCGGACATGCTCCGAAATTCATATATGCTCGGTCTAAGGTTCTGCGTTGTTCGCTAATCCCACGACCGTACACAATAAGGGAGTGCCTGCCGACCGAGTTTCGCACACTGCTCTGCTCAATACGGTTTAAAGCGCTGGTACAAATATCGCCAATAACCCTTATACGTTAGGCACTAACTTAGTAAGCATAAGGAGGTCCTCATCAGAGTAGCCCAGTTCGCTCAAAACCGATTCGGTATGCTCGCCTAACCTTGGCGCAGGTTGCTTCTCTTTGAGCGACCAACTTGCCCAAGTGACCGGGTTTGACAGCGTGCGAATTTTTCCTTCGGTTGGATGATTTATAAATTGAATGAAGCCGTTCGCAATTAAATGTGGATCTTCTAGAAGACCATTGAGCGTATTCATTGCTGCGACTGGCACGTCGGCCGCGTTTAGTCGTTCTAACCATTCGGCGTTGGTGGACCGACTAAGTATTTTAGAGATGGCAATAAAAAGTGCCTCGCTGTTTTCCACTCTTCCAGACTGGTCAATGAAGCGAGTATCGCGTTGAAGCGTGGCTTCACCGACAACTGCACAAAACTTTTTCCAGTGCCGATCCTGGATTGTAGATACCGAAAGATAACCGTCTCGCGTCGCAAACGGCCCGCGATATCGCGAAAGCGCGCGCCGGTAACCCGGCTCGCCTAGCGCGGGCTGAAAGGTCGCTCCGCCGAGATGATCGGCCAACACCAATTGTGCCATCGTCTCGAACATGGGCACCTCGACTGATTGTCCCTGCCCGGTGCTATCGCGGCAATACAGTGCTGCAAGCATTGCATACAGCAAGGTCAGTCCGGCGGTGCGATCAGAAATGAGCGTTGGAACATATTGCGGCCGCCCGACGATTTGCTGCTCCAGCCAGGGCAAGGCGACTGCCCCCTGAATCAATTCATCGTAGGCAGGTTTTGCCGCATACGGGCCGGATTGACCGTAGCCGACTGCCGAGCAGTAGATGATGCGGGGATTTACGGCCGCCACGTCGTCATACGTCAAACCAAGGCGCGCCATGGCCTTGGGTCGGACATTGAACACTAGGACGTCGGCAGTGCTGACCAGGCGCAAGAGCGCATCGCGCCCGAGCGCATGCTTAAGGTCCAGAACGACGCTGCGCTTATTGCAATTGACGTTGAGATACATTGCACTCATGGAACGATGGCGCGCCGGACCGTTATAGCGAAAGGCATCGCCCTTGGGCGGCTCGACCTTGATCACATCAGCGCCGAGGTCAGCCATGAGCTGCGTTGCATACGGGCCAAAAACAACGGATGTGAGGTCGATCACGCGAATGCCCGCAAGCGGAGGTCCGTTTTGCATGGTCCCAGAGGCAGGTGCCCCCGCGATTCCCTCCCGCACGTTGGCTTCCTGCATTATTTCTTCCGTGTGCTCCCCCAGCCGCGGCGCCTGACGCCGGACTGACGGCCGGCTCTTGCTCCAGCGCGTGGGAATGCCCAGGCTCAATAATAGTCCCTCGGTTGGGTGCTCCACTTGCGCAAGAAAACCACTTTCGCGCAGGTGTGGATCGTCAATGAGGCTATGTAAGGTGTGCAACGGCATCGCGGGAATGTCGGCGGCGTTGAGTACGGCAAGCCACTCCTCCGTCGTGCGGGCGGACAGCTTCCCTGTGACAAAATCGCAGAGAGCCCCGAAATTTTCGGTGCGTGACCGCAAATCGATGAAGCGCGGATCGGTCTTGAACTCCGGGGCGCCGACGACCTCGCAAAAGCGCTTCCAGTGCGTGTCGTTATAGATATTTGCGCAGAGGTAGCCGTTACTTGTCGTATAAGGACGGCGCTCCGCCGTGAGCGCACGCACGTAGCCCGCCTCGCCCAGGGGAGGCTCGAATGTCTGCCCGTATAAATGGTCCGACAGCAAAAGATGGGCAAGCGTTTCGAACATCGGAACGTCGATCTGTTCACCGCGTCCGGTTCGCTTGCGTTGTATCAGGGCGGCGATAATTGCCTGGACTGCGAATAACGCGCTGACCCGTGCCATAAAGATGGGCACGTAGTGAGGATGCCCGCCGACCCTCCCCTCCAACGACGGCAAACCAACATAGGTTTGTACCAAGTCGTCCAGCGCGGCGCGGCCCGCATAGGGGCCTTGCTGGCCAAAACCAGAAATTACGCAGGTAATTACCCGCGGGTTAAAGGCGGCAATCTTCGCCGGATCGAGACCTAACCCCTTCATGGCGTCTGCCCGGCTGGAATGCACAAAAACGTCTGCAGTTTCGATCAGCGCGAGCAACGCCTCTCGGCCTTCTGCCGTCTTGAGATCAAGCACTATGCTGCGCTTGTTACGGTTTGTATGCAAAAACAATGCGCTCATGCCCGGCGTCGCTGCCGGGCCGTTGGTACGCAACGCATCGCCTACGGGCGGTTCTACCTTTACTATGTCAGCACCAAGATCGCCCAGCACTTGTGTCGCAAACGGCCCCGTCACAACCGTAGACAGGTCGACTATCCGAATTCCGTCAAGCGGGCCGCGTCTGGTTTCTTCCAGCGTCTCTAATTCCGTCCGACTCAATTTAACTGCAACCCCGATTTACGTATGACCTCTGACCATTTGTCCATCTCAACCTTGATAAAGACCGCAAACTCCGCGGGTCCGCTCCCCACTGGATCGATGCCAAGAGACAACATCCGCTCACGCATGTCCGATTGCGCGACGATTGCGGCGGTGACCTTTTGCAGAACATCAATTACCGCCCGCGGTGTGCCCGTTGGGGCAAACAGTCCATACCACGGAAATGCTGCGTAACCAGGCACGCCGGCTTCGGCCATCGTGGGAATTTCCGGGGCTGACGCGGATCTTTGATCTGTCGTGACAGCCATCGCGCGTAAACGTCCCGACCGCACATGCGGAATAGCGGCCGCGAGGGGCGCGAACATCAACACCGTTTCTCCAGACATCACAGCCGTTACCCCCTGCCCCCCGCCCTTGTACGGCACATGCACGATATTCGTCTTTGTCATGAACTTGAAAAGCTCGCCTGCCAAATGGGATCCTGAGCCATTTCCCGACGATGCAAATGTGAGCACCCCTGGCTGCGCCTTAGCGAGCGTAATTAAATCTCGCACGTTCTTGGCAGGATGAGCCGACAACACGATCAGCGCCTGCGCGCTGACCCCCATCAAACTTATAGGCGCAAGATCACGAATCGGATCGTATGGCAGCTTGGGGTAGAGCGAGGGATTGATCGAAAGGCTGCTTGCGCACATCAGCAACGTGTATCCATCGGCCGGCGCTTTCGCAACGATGGCTTCGCCGATGCTCCCCCCGGCTCCCGGCCGGTTGTCAACGATTACCTGCTGGCCAAGCAACGTCGTCATTTTGGGCGCCATAAGCCGGGCCGCCACATCGGGCCCGCCGCCGGCGGAGAACCCCACCACCATGCGGATAGGCCCGCCCGGAAATTGCGAAGGCCTGTCTTGCGCATGCGCGAACGCTGGCAATGTGCCCTGCAGTAGCGCCAACACCGCCGACGCAATGCGCGGAATGCAACGGGCAGCAAGATGATAATGACCAGCATATTTGCCGTTCGCCATGGATCCCTC
>JANXRI010000099.1 GCA_025353085.1 Betaproteobacteria bacterium | reverse complement strand
TACGGCACTTATACATCGGCACGGTAATAGCGAAACTCCTCCCCCTTCAAGGGGGAGAGCAAGCGCAGTGGCGAGGGGGCATCAGGGAGGGGGATGGGGGAATGGCGCCCAAATGTCACCCCATCCCCACCCTGGCCCTTGAAGGGGAGGGAATGTCTCGTTAATTGCGAAGCACCACACTAGCGCCCAACTGAGCGTCTACCGAAAGCTTCGACATAAACGAAACGACTCCCTGGATGATGCGGCGCGCCTCGGCGAAGCGGGCGTCGGACGGGGGTCCACCGTGTTGGTGTTGCGTACTTTTTTGCCAGCGTCAGTTTAGCACCGTCCGCAGTCCCTCACTGCCATCAGCAATCAAAGCTTGAGTGCAACGAGCCAATGCGTGAGACGTTTACTTATGGTAGCTGCGGACTAACGGACGATCATCATCACGACCGAACACCTTTGGAAAGGGCGCATGTAGGATTTGCCGGTTGATGACTGTGTAAGTCGAATCCTACAGCAGATAGAGTCCACCGCTGAGACAGAATCGGCCGGGTTTATTTTATTCTAGCGATGCAAAAAATCGTATCGGCGAGGCGGGCATTCCGCCAGTCAGCCGGCCGATATGGTCGAGCAAGTAACAATGCCTTATGGAAAATCACTGCGAATCGCCTTTGTTACGGAGACGTACCCTCCCGAAATTAACGGCGTTTCTTTGAGTGTTTCGCACTTTGTCGGCGGACTGCGTGCGCGCGGTCACACTATTCAATTAGTGCGGCCGCGCCAGGACTGCGATGGAAATCGCGCGGGACGGTGTGCGCCCGAAGACGTGTTGGTGCGCGGATTGCCGCTGCCGCGCTATCCCGGGTTGAAATTTGGTTTGCCCGCGCAAGCCTCGCTGCTTGAACTATGGTCGCGCCAGCCGCCGGATCTGGTCCACATTGTCACCGAGGGGCCGCTCGGGTGGTCAGCCCTGAAGGCAGCAAAAAAATTGAAATTGCCGGTGACCTCGGACTTTCGCACAAACTTCCACGCCTACAGCCGGCACTATGGCGTCGGTTGGTTGCGCAGAGCAGTACTCGGATACCTGCGGCGATTTCACAATGACACGCTGGTCACCATGGTGCCGACGTGGCAACAGCGGCTCGCATTGGCTAATCTGGGCTTCGAGAGTCTTGAAGTCGTGGCGCGTGGCGTCGCATCCGATGGAACCAAACCCGCAGGCACAGCTTATCTGGTGTCGGCCTGGGACAGATCGCGCGGCGTGCGCGCCGGGAGCTATCCGCTGGTCGAAAAGATGCTGAAGGGGCGGCTGCAAGTGCGAACTCTCGGGCAGGAGTCGCTCAAGGACGCGAAGGACGTGTTGTTTTACTTTATCGGCCGGCAATGGGTGGAGTCACTTGAAACGCTGCACTTTCTGCCGGGCGCCATCGCCGATCACCTGACTTCAGGCGGCGGCATGTTATCGATCGACAGCGGGCAGATGAGTGCGGTGCGCTGGCTGGAGGCCGGCGCAACCGGCAGTTATGGCACTGTCGTCGAGCCGTGCAACATCGCGCAGAAATTTCCGCATCCGGCGATCGCGATCGCGTATTACCTGCAGGGCGAAACGTTGATCGAAGCGTACTGGAAAAGCGTGCAAATGCCGGGGCAGGGAATCTTTATCGGCGAACCGCTGGCGGCGCCGTTTCGGCGTAAGTGAGCGTTGCATCGCCCGCGCGTCTCCGGAGCGCGAGCCCTGCGCCCGCCGCGCCCGTCAACGATTCGCTTCTCCTGGCGCATGGCATCGCGCGGGTTTAACGGCGTGGCTGCCGGCCGCAGGTCACGGCGTGCTTGCGGATCGACGCCTCATTTGAGATGCGCTCCGGTTCGCGTTAGACTGCTCTCGGCAAACAAAACAATCGCGCCCCTCACAAATAGCGCGCGCACGACAGACAGCATGGCGTGCTTTCTCCTTTTTTATCGGGAACACCAATGGCCAAAGCAACACCGGGTTATCCCGACCTGCATGAGCATCTCGAGGGTCTGAAGCAGCGGGGATTGCTGCTGACCATCGACCGCGCCGTCGACAAGGACGCGCAGCTTCATCCGCTCATGCGCTGGCAGTTTGTCGGCGGCATCGAGGAGCATGAGCGCAAGGCCTTCCTGTTTACGAACGTCATCGACGGCCGCGGCCGCAAGTATGCATTTCCGGTGGTCGTTGGCGCGCTCGCGGGCAATCGCGAAATTTATTGTCTCGGCATGCGCTGCAAGGCAGACGAAGTGCAGGCGCGGTGGGACCATGCGATTGCAAACCCGATTGCGCCGCGTATAGTCGCCGCCGCGGTTTGTCAGGAGGTCGTAATCGAAGGCGAGGCTTTGCTGGGGTTCGGACAGGGACTCGACAGTCTGCCCATTCCGATTTCGACGCCGGGATTCGACAGCGCACCGACGCTGACCGCGACGAACGTCATCACGCGCGATCCGGATACGGGTGTGCAAAACCATGGCACCTACCGCGCGGCGCTCAAGGCGTCAGACCGGCTGGTCGTGCGCATGGCGACCCGCGTGGGCGGAGCGGGCGGCTACCGGCATTACGTCAAGCATCAGCAACGCGGCGATAAGACGATGCCGTGCGCGATCGTGCTCGGCGGCCCGCCA
This sequence comes from Betaproteobacteria bacterium, assembly GCA_025353085.1. Taxonomy (GTDB): domain Bacteria; phylum Pseudomonadota; class Gammaproteobacteria; order Burkholderiales; family SG8-41; genus PALSA-1004. The sequence continues at coordinate 43,179 of JANXRI010000099.1, read as the reverse complement.
TGCGTGGCGTTTGTCGCGCCGCAGAAGCTGCCGATCGATGTCGATGAGATCGGCGTTGCCGGCGGGCTCGCGGGCGCGCCGATCAACATCGTGCGCGCACGCACGGTCGATTTGATGGTGCCGGCCGAAGCGGAGATTGTAATCGAAGGCTATCTCGATACCGAGAGCGTCGAGCCGGAGGGCCCGTTCGGCGAATCGCATGGCCACGTCGCACTCGAAGAATTCAACATTCCGATGCGCGTGACGGCAATTACGCACCGCCGGCATGCGATCGTCGTTTCGTACTTAAGCCAGGTCACGCCGAGCGAATCGAGCGCGATGAAACGCGTTGCGTACGAACCGATGTTTCTCTCTCACCTGAGAAATACGCTCGGCATACGCGGGGTCAAACGCGTCACGCTGCACGAGCGCATGACGGCATTGCGCCGCATCTGCATAATCACCCTCGAGAAAGACACCCCGCGCACCGAAGTGTGGCGAGCGCTTTACGGCGCCGCTTCATTCAGGGCCGACTGCGGGAAAATCTGCGTGGCGGTGAACGAAGATATCGATGCCGATAATTCCGATGCTCTGTTGTGGGCAATCGCGTTTCGCATGAATCCGGCAAGCGATCTGCAAGTGCTGCCGTACCGCAGCCCGGGCCACGGCCCGGAGCGCGAGCACGAGGCTGAACGCGCAGATGCGACGCTCCTGATGGACGCGACGATGAAGGAAGAATTGCCGCCGCTTGCACTGCCGCGCCGCGAATACATGGAACGCGCGCACCAATTATGGGACGAACTGGGTCTGCCGAAGCTGCGTCCGCAATCCCCGTGGTTTGGCGAGCCGCAAGGCGACTGGTCGCCGCAGTGGGAGGATGCTGCCAGGCGCGCGGTGGCGGGCGATTATCTCGACAATGGCCGGGTCTCCGAAAAGCTGCAACGTAAAGGGGTCAAACCGGAAACAAAGTTCAGGCCTGAAGGGCAGGATTGAGGCGCGAGGATTGAGGATCGGGGGATAGCGGCATTTCAATCCTCAATCCCCTTTAATTCCCGCCGCCTTGACCACCTTCAGCCAGCGCGCGACTTCCATCTGCATGAGCGCGCCAAATTCCGCCGGTGAAGTGCCGACCGGCTCCGACGCTTCAACCGCGAGTATCGCTTTCATATCGGGCGTGCGGATCGCTTTCACCGCTTCGGCATTGAGTCGCGCAATGATGGCTGCCGGTGTTTTGGCCGGTGCGAGCAAGCCTATCCACGACGAGTAATCGTAATCCTTGACGCCGCTCTCGGCGATGGTCGGCACGTCGGGCGCAGCCGCTGAGCGCTTCGCCGTAGACACCGCGAGCGCGCGCAAGCGCCCCGTTTTGACGTGCGGCAACGCGGTCGAAATGGTCGAAAAATTCACCTGTGTTTCGCCGGCGATCAGCGCGTTGACGTTCAACGAGCCCCCCTTATATGGCACGTGCACCAGTCTGATACCGGTCATGTACTTGAGCAACTCCATCGATAAATGCGTGCCGGTGGCGACACCGCTCGAGCCGAAGTTAAGCTGGTTGGGCCGCGCTTTTGCGAACGCGATGAATTCCGCGACGGCGTTAACCGGCAGAGACGGATGGATGACAAGCAGATTGGGAAGTGAGGTGAGCTGGCTGATTGCGGCGAGGTCACGAACTGGATCGAACGGGAGTTTATAAAGACTCGGGCTCATCGTGACCGACGCAGCGACTGCCAATAGCGTGTAACCGTCGGGCCCGGCTTTGGCCACGAGATCGGTGCCGATCACGCTGCCGGCGCCGGGCCTATTGTCGACGACGACGGATTGACCGAGCGCGTCGGCGAGTTTCTTCGCGAGCGGGCGCGCGACGAGATCAGTCGAACCGCCGGCACTTTGCGGCACGATGATACGCAGCGGCTTGGCCGGATAGGCCTGTGCGGCCACGCTAGTGGCATGGGCCAGCATCAGCACGCCAACGCCAGTCGAAAACTCAATGATGGAACGCAGGCGGAATTTGGTCATGCGGCAGGCCTTGATATATCGAAAGCGCATTTCAGAATAAGCGTAGCGCAGGCGACGCGCCTGCTGTGTCAACGAATGCAGGCGAGTCGCCTGCGCTGCTTTCATGTTGCGCTCTAATTACGATTCCGCTCAATCGATGCGCGCGGCCGATCGCTTGATGACATCGGCCCATTTGACGAGCTCCGCTTTGATGTAAGACGCAAACTGCTGGCGCGAATTGCCGACCGGCACTATGCCATCGTTATGCATGCGTTGTTGCATGTCCGGCGTTTGCATGATCCTGACGACTTGCGAACTCAACGAATTCAGGATGTCGTCGGCAGTACCGGCCGGCGCGAGCAAGCCATACCACTGACTCGATTCATAACCCTTAAGTCCCGCCTCGGCGACTGTCGGCAGCTCGGACATCGAAGCGAGGCGCGCTCGACTCGTAACAGCGATCGCGCGCAGACGACCCGCTTTAACATGCGGCCCTGCATTGATCGCCGGCAGGAACATCACCGGCGTTTCGCCGCTGAGCAACCCTATCATCGCCGGGCCGGAACCGCGATAAGGTATATGCACCATGTGCACGCCGGCCAGTGTGTTGAATAGTTCGCCGGCGAGATGCGGCGTGCTGCCGCTGCCGGATCCCGCAAAGCCGACCGCACCGGGCTGCGCTTTGGCAAGCGCGATAAGGTCTTTGACGGTTTTCACCGGCAACGAAGGATGCACGACCAGCACATTGGGGCCCAGCGCCATCAGGCTGATGGGCTCGAAATCTTTGACGGCGTCGTACGGCACTTTTGCATACAGGCTTGGATTGGTCACGAAGCCCGCGCCGGTAAACAGCAGCGTATAGCCGTCTTTTGCGGACCTGGCGACGACTTCAGTGCCGATATTGCCGTTGGCGCCGCCGCGGTTCTCGATGACGAACGATTTGCCGAAGCTTTCAGTGAGCTTAGCCGTGAGCAGGCGGCCGGCGCTGTCGACGCCACCACCGGCCGGGAAGGGCACGACGACGCGCACCGGGCCGGCCGGATAGTGCTGCGCCGACGCGCGGTTCGTTCCACAAATAATAATGAGAAGCGCAACGAAACGGTTTGGGTTCACAGCGTCCCCGCTAAAGTGCATAGCTGAATGTTGAGCAGCTTCTTCAACTCGCGCGCAATTTCGCGCGGACATTCCGCCGGCGTGATATGCCGGCCCTGCGCGATGACGGTGAGCGTCGACTGCGGGATCGACTGATGCAGCGCCTCGGCCATGCTGATGGGCGTGGCGTAGTCTTCCGCGCCGACGACGACAGCGGTGGGCGCCTTGATCGATGTGAGCAGCGGTCGCAGGTCTTCCGTGCCGAGCATTTCGCACGTGCGCTCGTAGCAGCGTACGTCATTCGCGAGAAATACTGCGGTCAGCGCCGCGATTGTTTCGCCATGCGTGGCGCGAAACGCATCGGTAAACCAGCGCGTGACCTGGAAATCGATCAGCGCGCCCATGCCCTTTGCGATCGCGGTCGCCGCGCGCTCGCGCCACTTCGCCGGCGCATCGGCGCCGTACCATGCAGTGGTATCGATGAGGCAGGCGCCTTGAGTGCGCTCTGCATAATTGGCGGCGAACGCTTGTGCGACGCAACCACCCATCGAGCAACCGGCAACCGTAGCAGCGGGCCAACCGACGTGGTCCATCAACTGCCCGAGATCGTCCGCAAATAAATCGGCGGTGTAGCGCATCGTGACTGGCGAACTGCGGCCGTGGCCTCGACAGTCGTAAGCGAGTATCGAAGCATGCGGCGCGAGTTCAGCCACGACGCCATTCCAGACGCTGCGATCGAGTGCCAGCGAATGGATGAGCGCGACGCGCGGTGCGCTGGAGTCGGCGTGCGCTTGCAGTGTATATGCGATCACACAGCCGTCGGCAGTGGTGAATTGTCCTTCGGTGGGGCCGGCCATGCAGGTACTCCGGGGTAGTCAAGATTGCCGGGCGCGCTGCCAGGCGGTCAGCAGTGCGCGCGTTGCAAACTCGACCGCCATTTCGCGCTTGTATGCAACCGAGCCGCGCACGTCTGCCATCGGTTGCGCGAGAGTCCGCACGGCTTGCACGGAGCGGCGCACGAGCGCGTCGTCGAATGTTTTTCCAATCAGTTCGCGCGGTTCGAGAATGACGGGTTTCCAGCTGACGGAGCCCACCACGACGCGCGCGTGTTGGCATATGCCGTCGGCATCGACGGTTACCGACGCCGCGGTATTGACGGTTGGAATCTCCAGCACGTTGCGCGCCATGTATTTGAAGAACGAGGAACCGGTATGCGCCGGCAACGGATCGACCTCGATGCCGATGACCATTTCGACTTTGGTGATGCGCTTTTCGAAGAGTTCGGGCAATGTCGCAACGCGTCGTCCGCCAGGGCCGGCGACCGTTGCGCGACAGTTAAGTGCGAGCAGCGCGACCGGCAAGTCGAAACCGCCGATGAGCGGACCCAGGCTGCCACCGATTGTGATCATGCGGCGCAAGCGCACGATGCCGACCGCCGCGAGCGCCTCGTCGAGCGCCTGCCAGTTTTTGCGAATGCTAAGGTCGTCATACAGCGCTTGCAGGGAAACGGCGGCGTTCGCCCGCAATACGCCGCGTGCGTCGAGTGACAATTCTTTGAGTTCCGGCACGCGCGCGACCGCAATCAGTCGCTTCGCCTGCGCGAACCCGGTGCGCTCGCGGCGCACGGCGTGCGACATGCCGCCCGCGACGATGGCGGCATCCCCCGCGGCGAGTGCGGCGACAACCTCGTCAACGCTTTTCGCGAATATGAATTCGGCTTGCGGCGGCCGTGCGCCCGATGGTTTGCCGGCCATCAGGCGCGTCCACACCGAACCTTTCGGCGTAGCGGCGGCGGACTTGTCTTCGTTAACGAACAGTTCCGGATGCAGCGCGCGGTAAATTTTTTCGGCGGTGATCGGCAGTTCGGTGATGCGCACGCCGACCGCATCGGCAATCGCATTGGCAATCGCAGCGGGTACCGCATCGAGACCGATTTCGCCGAGGCCTTTGGCGCCATATGGACCTGACGGCTCGTAAGAATCGGCGAATGCAACGTGTATCCTGGGCATCATCGCCGCCGATGGCAGCGGATAATCCTTGAGATTGGGATCGGTTGGCACGCCGTTATGCCAGTCGAAGTATTCGGTTACGGCGAGGCCCAGACCCTGCGTGACTGCTCCGGTGACCTGACCTTCGGCGGCGGCCGGATGAATGACGGTGCCGCAATCGACCGCGCACGCGATTTCGAGCACCGTGACTCTGCCGGTCGCACGATCGACTTCGACTTCCGCTGTCTGCGCCGCAAAATTATAGGCGCCGGATTCATTGCCGTAGCGGCTGTGGTCGGGAAACTCTGAAGGATTATCGAAATTTCCGACCCCGATAATGGGCTGGCCGTTCGGCTGATAGATGTGCGCGCGCACGACTGCGGCAACCGGCTTGAAATCGGTTTCGCGCCCGCGCCGCGGGCCGACTTCGCCGTTGATCACGGTCAATTCATCGGGCGGGAGCTTGAACTGCGCCGACGCGGCCTCGAGCAGTTGTTTCAACGCGGCCGCCGCGGCGCGTTGCACCGCGTTGCCCGCGACGTAAGTGACGCGGCTCGCCAGCGCGCCGAGCGCGTAAGGTTGGACGTCGGTGTCGGGGCGCGTGATATCCACGTCCTCGTACGGAAGACCCAGTTCTTCGGCGGCAATCTGGCGCAACACCGTTAACGTGCCCTGACCGATTTCGCCTTCGCCGGTAATAATGGTGGCGCGGCCGTCGTCGTTGATGCGCACGATCGCAGCGCTGCCATCCCAGTCGCCGAAACTGCGCCGGCCGTTGACATGCACGCTGCAGCCGATGCCGAGTCCGCGATTGGGCGTGCGCAAGGCGCGCTTCTTTTTCCAGCCAATCATGTGCGCGGATAGATCGATGCACTGCTTCAATTCGCAGCTTGTGATCTTGTGATTGTGCGGGGACACGTCACCCGGCTCCACGGCATTGAGGCGCAACAGGTCGACGACATCCATGCCGAGTTTTTCCGCGGCGAGATCCCAGCACTGCTCGACGGCCCAATCGGCGGATGGATTGCCGAAACCCCGAAACGCCCCAGTGGGTACGAGGTTCGTATAGACCAGCGTCGAATCGGCACGCGCACAAGGATATTTGTACAGCGCGTCGTGTCGCACGGTCGCGGCGCCGAGAATCGCCTGCGACTTGCCGGTATAGGCGCCGTTGTCGGCGAGCATCTTGATTTCCTTGGCCTTGATATGGCCATCGCGCGAGAAACCCAGGCGCACCCGGTAGCGCATCGGCATGCGCGGATGACTCGCGAGAAACTCTTCTTCGCGTGTGTGTATCAGTTTGACCGGCTTACCGGATTTCTTCGCGAGCAGCGCGCAGATTACCGATGCGTTGTCGTCGCCGGACTTGCCGCCGAAGCCGCCGCCGACCTCCGTTTGCACGACGCGCACCTTGCTCTCCGGCAGTCCAAGCGCGATCGCATAACGGCCGCGTGCCAGGAAGGGCGTCTGAGTATTGCACCACAGCGAAACGCGGTCGGCCGTCCACTGCGCAACACAACCGATCGTTTCAAGCGAGGTGTGCCACTGGCGCGCGCTTTGCCAGGTTCCTTCGACAATGACAGCGCTGGCTTTGAAGCCGCCATCGACGTCGCCACGCTCAAACGAAAAATGATGAGCGATATTGCCTTCGGTATCGTCGTGCACGAGCGGCGCGCCGGCTTCGATGGCCGCATCCATCGACAACACTGCCGGCAATATCTCATAGTCCACTTTGATCAGGTCGACCGCCGCCCGCGCGGTTTCCGGGTCGCGCGCGGCCACTGCGGCAACTTCGTCGCCGACGTACCGCACTTTGTCGATCGCGAGCGGGTAAAGGTCGGGCCGGAAACAACCCCATTTTTTGCGCGCCGTGTCAGCGCCGGTAATCACGGCCTTGACGCCGGGCAGCGCAGCGGCCGCGGTCGTGTCTATATCAAGAATGCGCGCATGCGGGTGCGGACTGCGCAGCACCGCCGCATGCAGCATGCCGGGCATATGCAGATCGGCCACGTATTGCGCGGCGCCGGTGACCTTGGGTATCGCGTCGGTGCGCGGCACATCTTTGCCCACCACCAACAGGCTTTCCGCCGGGCGAACATTTCGGTCGCGCTGATTCATGGGCGCGCCGGGTTGGCGAGCGCGACGGCTTCGCGATACGCCGCCTCGATGCGCACATAGCCCGTGCATCGGCAATACACGCTTTCGACGCTGGTGCGAATTTGCGCGTCGGTCGGCGCCGGCGTTTTTTCGAGCAGCGCGCACGCGGCCATCACATGGCCAGGCGTGCAGATCCCGCATTGCATCGCCGCCTGATTGATAAACGCTTGCTGCACGACGTGCAGCGACGCGCTGCCGGCGAGGCCTTCGATCGTGCGCACGTCGCAGCCGTCGACGAGCGCTGCGAGCTGGAGACATGAAGCGACGGGCAAACTGTCGACGATCACGGTGCACGTGCCGCAGGCGCCGATGCCGCAGCCATGTTTGGTGCCGGTGAGTTGCAGGTCTTCGCGCAACACGTCCACGAGCAGACGGTCGCCATTTTTCAGTCGTATTTCAACCGGATCTCCGTTGAGCGTAAAGTTAATCTGCACGTTGGAATTTCTCTTTTTAATGCGGCTGGTGCGGCTGGCGGATCAAGAATTATAAGCGATTCGACGCGCCGGAATCGCAGCTCGCCATGCGCGGCGTTTATAATCACGCGTCCCGCAATGAACATTGGAAGTCGCGCATGACTGAAGTTGCCAGTTTCAAACCGGTGCCGGGCGCATTGCTCGACGCCGATACGCCGGACACCGTGCGTATGTCGCCTGCCGCCGCGTCCGAACTCGCCAAAGGTGCGCTTTCCCGCATCGGCTACTCGGTGGAAGACGCGCAGATCATTACCGACCAGTTGATCGACAACGCGTTGTGCGGCTACCGGTTCGCGAGCCTGCCGCGCATATTGGCGATCGCCGGCGATGAAAAAACGCGCAAGGAAAGGCGGCCCATCAAAATCGTGCACGAGACGCCGCTGTCGGCGTTGATCGATGGCGGCAACAACGTCGGCTACGTGTCCGTCTATCATGCGACCCGACTCGCGATCAAAAAAGCCAGGACGAGCGGCATCGCCTCAGTGGGCGTGTACAACAGTTATTACAGCGGACGCAACGCTTACTTCGTGGAGATGATCGCGAAGGAGGGGCTCGTCGGCATCCATGCGGCGAGCGCCAAACCGCGCGTGTTGCCGATCGGCGGCACCAAGCCCGCGTTCGGCACCAATCCGCTGTGCTTTGGCTTTCCCTCGGTAAATGGCCCGGTCATTTACGACATGGGCACAGCGTCGATCATGGTGGGCGAAATTCAGCTGTTCGCGCACATCGGTCAGGAATTGCCGGAAGGTATTGCTTTCGACGCCGAAGGCAACCCGACGCGCGACGCCACTGCCGCGCTCAAAGGCGGCTGGGTGCCGTTCGGCGGACATAAAGGCGCCGGGCTGTCGTTCGCCGTACAGGCGCTCGGTCTGCTTGCGGGCGCGGCGCTCGCCGATGGCAAGGTGCAGGATTACGGCTTTCTACTTTTCGTCATCGATCCCCACCTAATGCTCCCGGGCGGTGAATTTCCGCAGCAGATGGCCGACCTCGTCGAATCGATCAAGGCCACGCCGCGCCGTCCCGGGGTCGATGAAATCCGCATTCCTTCCGAGCGCGCGTTTCGCGAACGCGAGCGGCGGCGTAGCGAGGGGCTCGTGTTCGATCGCAAAGTCATCGACTCGCTCAAAGCGCTATAGCTCGATTCTTTGGTAGTGGGCAAAATGTTCACGGTGCAGTGGCCCTGGATTTATACCGCCGTCGCGTGACAATTCGAGCGTCAGTGCGTTTACAATCGACGCATGCAAGCGACGTGGTTTGATAATCTAAAATTGTTTTTGCAATGCACGGTGATCGTGTGCGCGCTTGGCGTGTCGTTGATTCCGCCCTTCGGTCAAGTTCAGGCCGGCACGCTCGATCCCGAAGTAACGGCTTTCATCGACCAGTTTTCGTCCGAACACCAATTCGACCGCCGTCAATTGCAAATTTGGTTTGCGCAGGCGCGCGTCCAGCACGGCATATTGAAGGCGATGGCCAGCCCGACGACCGCGTTGCCATGGCATGTATTTCGCACGAGTCATGTCAACCCGGCGCGCATCGACGGTGGCATTGCGTATTGGCGGCGCTATGCGGCGCTGCTTGCACAGGCGAGCGCGGAGACCGGCGTACCTGAGGAATTTCTGGTTGCGACAGTCGGCATCGAGTCGTTTTACGGCCGGCTCGTCGGCAAAGTCAATGTCTTCAATGCGCTCTTCACGCTCGCGTTTAATTATCCGCCGCGCGCCGAGCGGTTTCGCAGCGAACTGGGCGAGTTCCTGCTGCTCGCGCGGGAACTGGACACCGACCCTCTGCAAATCAAAGGTTCCTATGCCGGGGCGCTCGGCGTCCCGCAGTTTCTGCCGAGCAGTTATCGCCGTTACGCGGTGGATCTCGACGGCGACGGCAAACGCGATTTATGGAACCATGGCGATGCGATCGGCAGCATCGCAAATTACTACAAGAGCTACGGCTGGCAGGCGGGCGAGCCGGTATTGGCGGCGATCGAGCAATCAGCCGAGCCGGTCAGCGATGAATTCAGAGCGTTGGTCGAGCGCGGCATCCTTCCGCATACGACGGTGGGCGCTATCAAGCGCACGGGCGCTTCACCCAGCTATCTTGTTGCGGACGATATGAAGGCCGCCGTGTTCTCGGCGGAAACGGAGGCGGGCACGCGCTACTGGATGGGGTTCAACAATTTTTACGTCATCACGCGCTATAACCGCAGCGTCAACTATGCGTTGGCCGTGTACGAGCTCGCGCAGGAATTGCGCGGCTTGCGCGCCGCCGAGCGTTTCTGACAGTGATTTAAAGTATCGGCGGATGAAGTATCAGCGGAGGAATGCGACCAGGTGATCGATCTCCAGGCGGATGCCGATTTTTTCACCGATCGCATGGTTGTGATGACTCGGCACCAGCGACATCACAAGGCCGCCAGTGGGTAGCCGCAGCGTATAGAGGAATTCGGCGCCGCGGAACGCCTTATGCAAAACCTCCGCGCGCAAACCGGCCGCGTCGTCGTGCAGAATGTCGTCGGGCCGCAGCAACACATCGACCGGCGCGCCGCGTGGCCAGTCGGCCGGAATGGTCGCCTGAAATATCCCAAGCTCGAGTTCTACGCGCTGTTCGCCGACTACCGTGCCCGGAAGCAGCGTCCCCTGACCGATGAAATCGGCGACGAAGCGCGTGGCGGGCTCATGATAAAGATTGTACGGAGTGTCCCACTGTTCGAGCTTGCCATTGGCGAGGATGCCGACCACATCGGCGATATTGAAAGCTTCATGCTGGTCGTGTGTGACGAGAATCGCGGTGGCGTTCTGATGTTTCAGAATGTCGCGAACTTCAAGGCTCAATCGCTCGCGCAATTCAACGTCCAGATTCGAAAAAGGCTCGTCTAGCAATAACAGTTCAGGTTCCGGCGCCAGTGCGCGCGCGAGTGCGACGCGTTGTTGCTGGCCGCCGGATAATTCATGCGGAAACCTCGACCCTGCATTGGCGAGGCCGACGGTCTCGAGCAGTTCAGCGACGCGGCGCTCACGCTTGGCCCGCTCCCTGGCATGCAAGCCGAATGCGATATTGGCGGCGACATCGAGATGTGGAAACAACGCGTAATCCTGAAAGACCATGCCCACGCGTCGCTGCTCCGTCGGCGCGCTGAAGGCGGGCGCACTGACCAACTTGTCGTTCAAGCGGATTTCGCCGCCGGCGACTGCTTCGAAACCTGCAATACATCGCAACACAGTGGTTTTGCCGCAACCGCTGGCACCGAGCAGGCAACCGATTTCACCGCGCTTTAAAGCGAATGAGATGCCGGCCAGCACCCGGTTGGTCCCATAAAACTGGGTTACGTTATCGAGCGCAATTACATTGTGACCAGCACTCGCATGGGATGAACTGTCGGGATTCATGTGCGGGCATTATAGCGGCTCACGTTCGGCGCGCTTTGCCGCTCGTGAACGGCTTTGCTACACTGCGCAGCGTCATGACGAGATTGACAAAAACAAAATGAAAAATCCGGCATGAACGAAGCAATCGCGATGGGGCGACGTTCGGCGCCTGGCGGCCCCGGCTCACGCCATGCCGGAGCATTACCGATACTCGCGACGCTGATTGCGACGCTGCTGGCGGTACCCGTAGTGGTCGTGCTCGCGAATATTTTTTTGCCGGGGCAGGGCGCGTGGTCGCATCTTGCTGCAACGGTACTGCCGGAATACATCGCGAACACCTTGTGGTTGCTGGCCGGTGTCAGCGTCATGGTCGTGTTCGGCGGCGTTTCCACGGCATGGCTTGTGACGACATGCCGCTTCCCGGGTCAGCGCATGTTTGAGTGGACACTGATACTGCCGCTGGCGATGCCCGCTTACATCATGGCCTACGCGTATACAGATCTCTTGCAATTCACCGGTCCGATTCAGACCTGGTTGCGGGTAGTGGCGGGATGGCATGCACGCGATTACTGGTTTCCGGAAATCCGTTCCGTCGGCGGCGCCATTGTCATGTTGGGACTGGTGCTTTATCCCTATGTATATCTGGTGGTGCGCGCGGCGTTTCTGGAGCAATCGATCGGCATCATCGAAGTCGGGCGCACGCTCGGCTACGGCGCATGGGGAAGTTTTTTTCGCATTGCATTGCCGCTGGCACGGCCTGCGATCGTCGCCGGCACGACGCTTGCGCTGATGGAGACGCTCGCGGATTTCGGCACGGTGTCCTATTTCGCGGTGCCGACATTCACGACCGGGATATACCGCGCCTGGCTTTCGATGGGCGATCGGGTCGCCGCGGCGCAGCTCTGCGCACTGTTGCTCGGTTTCGTCGTGCTGATACTCGTGCTTGAACGCTGGAGCCGCGGCCGCGCACGGTATTACGACGGCGCCGGCCGCCGGCGCAATGCGCGTTTTCAACTGCACGGAATCGCCGCGTGGAGCGCGACGACCATTTGTTGCATACCGTTGCTGCTCGGCTTCCTGTTGCCGACCCTTTTGCTGTTGCGGATGGCGCTTACCGACGGCGACGCGCATTTCGGCGCCCGCTTCGTCACGTTGACGCTCAATAGTTTTACGCTTGCCGGCGTCACTGCGGTCGCTGCCGTAGTGCTCGCGCTGGTCATGGCGTACGCGATGCGCCTGCGGCCGGGACCTGCGGTGCAGGCAGCCAACCGTATCGCGGGCCTTGGCTATGCGATTCCGGGCGCAGTCATCGCGATCGGAATATTGGTACCCGTGGCGCGTCTCGACAATGCAATCGACGCGTGGATGCGCGCAAACTTCGATATCAGCACCGGGCTGCTGCTGACGGGAAGTATTGCCGCGCTGGTCTATGCATACCTGGTGCGCTTTCTCACTGTCGCGCTGCAGACCGTGGAAGCGGGACTGACCAAAATCACGCCGAGCATGGATGAAGCGGCGCGGTCACTTGGTGTTGGTCCTCTCGGCACGCTCGTTAAAGTGCACGGGCCGCTGATGCGCGGCAGCTTGTTGACCGCCGCGTTGCTCGTGTTTGTGGACGTGATGAAGGAACTGCCCGCGACATTTGTCATGCGGCCGTTCAATTTCGACACGCTCGCCGTGCAGGCCTACAACCTCGCGGCTGATGAGCGGCTCGCCGAAGCGTCTACTTCGGCGCTGGCGATTGTGGCGGTAAGCCTGTTGCCGCTCATTGTGCTGTCACGGCGAATCGCCCGCACCGGCGTCGGCCGCAAGCCGGTGGAACGGCGTAAAAAAGCTCCGGCTGGTTATTGATCTTTCACTAATTCGCGACAGCGAATTAGTGCCATTCTCACCCTCGCCCTTTGGGAGGCCCGGGGTGAGGGATGAGCGTTCAACCTATCATCAATTATGAAACGCTCAAAATAAGTGCCGCTGGTTTACCTGTAGCCGACGCGATCGAATATTTTCTGCGCGACCGGCTGATTTTTACCGATGGTTGCAATGTTGAGCGTTTCGGCTTTGAAGTTGCCCATCGCTTTTAAAGCCGGATTGCTGGTGGCGATATTCGGCACCACGGGCCATTCGTTATTGCCGTCGGCAAAGTAAACCTGCGCTTCGTTACTCGTCAAATACTCGAGAAACCTGACCGCGGCTTCCTTGTGCGGCGCGTGCTTGAGCATGCCGCCGCCTGAAATGTTGACATGCGTCCCGCGGCCGGTTTGATTCGGGAATACCACGCCGAGTTTGTCGGCAAGTTCGCGTTCGTCCGCCTTATCGGAGCGCAGTAGCCGTGCGAAGTAATAAGTGTTGCTGACCGCAATGTCGCATTCACCTGCCGCGACCGCCTTCAGTTGATCCGTGTCGCCACCCTTCGGCGGGCGCGCGAGATTGGTCGCAACACCTTTCGCCCACGCTTCGGCCTTCTCTTCGCCGAGCGCGCCGATGATCGATCCCATTAAAGACAAGTTGTAAACATGACTCCCCGAGCGCGTGCAAACGCGGCCCTTGTATTTGGGATCGGCGAGGTCTTCATAATTTGCGATATCACCGGCTTTGAGTGTCGCCTTGTTATAAACGATGATGCGGGCCCGCCGTGAGAAGCCAAACCAGTTGCCGTCCGGATCGCGATAGTTGGCCGGGATACGCGACTCGAGTGTCTTCGATTTGACGGGTGCAAACAGGCCCATCTGTTCGGCGCGCCATAAGCGACCGACATCGACCGTGATGAACACGTCGGCCGGGCTGTTGACGCCTTCATTGCGAATTCGTTCCATCAACGCGTCTTCGCCGCCTTCGATCAGATTGATCTTGATTCCGGTCGCTTTTGAGAAATTGCTGTAAAGCGCCTCGTCAGTCTGGTAGTGGCGGGCCGAGTAAAGATTGAGGACGTTGTCTTGGGCAGATGCCGACTCGGGCCTGGCCAGGACCAACGCCATGGCCACTAAAAATAGAGCGAAGTACGAAGCCAGCAAGTGCCGCCGGACGATCTGGGCTTCGTTTAATAGATTAACTATCATTTGTAACACCTTGTTGTTTAGTGTATAGTTATTCAGAGATTTATCAGATTTGGAAATGCGCGAGCTGGCATTAAATGATAATGATTATCATTTGTCAAGAGCAGCATCGATTAGACTGCCCAGCGGGGATGTTGATTGCAGGTCAAGGCGAAGGCGCAGATCGAATTGACTGACGCTACAATCGGCCCCTCTCAAATTACGTCGATAAAGGTTAATCGTGCGTTTCGCAGTGATCATGTTGCTGGGCGCATTCGCCGGCTGTGGCGTCCTGCCTTTAAGCCATTTGCCGGCACCAAAGCCCGCCCCGAGCGTCGAGTTGCCGGTGAAACCGGGAGTGCGTGTGGTTGTGCCCAAAATCGCCCTCGCTTTGGGCGGCGGCGCGGCCCGCGGATTTGCGCACATCGGCGTAATCAAAGCGCTCGAGTCGCACGGCATCGTGCCGGACATGGTCATTGGCACAAGCTCGGGCAGTCTGGTTGGGGCGTTGTACGCGAGCGGCTACGGCGGCTTCGACTTACAGCGCGTCGCATTGCAGCTTGACGACACGATCATCGCCGATTGGTCATTGCCGGACCGCGGTTTCATCAAGGGCGAGGCGATGCAGAACTTCGTCAATCAGGCGGTGCAGAACCGCCCGATAGAAAAACTTAACAAGCCGCTGGCAGTGGTGGCGACCGATTTACAAAGCGGTGAGCCCGTCGTGTTTCGCACCGGTAACACCGGCATGGCAGTGCGTGCCTCGAGCAGCGTGCCGGGCGTATTTCAGCCGGTCACCATCAGCGGGCGCGAGTACGTCGACGGCGGGCTGGTGAGCCCGGTGCCCGTACGTGCTGCGCGCGCGATGGGCGCAGACCTCGTGATTGCGGTTTACATTTCGAGCAATCCGCGCCTTGGCAAGACTAAAGACAGCGTCGACGTGATGCTGCAGACGTTTGCGATCATGGGGCAAAGCATCGCGGGATTCGAATTGCCCGAAGCCGACGTCGTCATCCGCCCGGATATGGCGCGCATACGCAGCACCAATTTTGAAGACCGTCATCTCGCGATCATCGAAGGCGAGCGAGCAGGACTGGCGGCGATCGCCGCGATCAAACAGAAAATCGCGGAGAAGACGCTCAGTCGTTGAGCAGCATGCGGCGGGCGCCGTTGAAGCGCTTCTTCCAATAGCCTTCCTGCATGTTCGAGACTTCAACTGCGCCCCCGCGCCCCGGCGCATGCACGAAGCGCTCTTCGCCGATATAAATTCCGACGTGGGAATTCGAACGCTGGCGCGTATTAAAAAATACCAGATCGCCTGGCTGCAGATCGGACCTGTCTACTTTCTCGCCGACTTTGCTCATGTCTTTTGAGTTATGCGGCAACACGATGCCGGTTACCTGGCGAAAGACATGCGTGACAAGTCCGCTGCAATCGAAGCCGAGAGCCGGTGTGGCGCTGCCCCATTTGTAATTGACGCCGAGCAGGCCGAGCGCCTGCATCGTTATTTCCCGCGCGCGATCGAGATAACCGTTGCCGCCAGAAGGCGATTCGGTCGTTGCACCCGGCGCTTGATGATCAGCAGGCAGCACAGGCGGCGTGGTCAACGCGAGCAATACGGCAATGAGTTGGGCGGAAATTTTCATCGCCGCGACTATAGGCGACGCCCGCTGCAATGTAAACGCTTGTTTCTTACGCCAGGTCGCCGGCGCCTTCGCAGCAGTTATTTGTCGACCGGATATTCCGAACGAGAGAGATCGGTCGGATACATAAATTGCAAGATAAGACGGCTATACCTGCAACGTTTGGAGGCTCGCGCTAACCGCGCCGCGTTTGACCTCGAGAAACCCGACCGATACCGGTAACGAAAAGCGCCGCGGGCCCGCGCTGCCGGGGTTCACGAACAGCACGCCAGCGCGTTCCTCGATCAGCGGCGTGTGCGAATGACCGTAGATCACTGCGTGCACGCCGGCAGCTTGCGGGTCGATGTCGAGAGCGGCAATGTCGTGCACCATATACAACGAAATACCGCCGATCTCAATCAGCTCGGTGACGTTTATTGAGCGTGCCCAGTCGCCGCGGTCGTTATTGCCGCGCACCGCAGTGACCGGCGCAATTCGGGCCAGTTGAGTCAGCACTTGTTCGTCGCAAATGTCGCCCGCGTGCAGAATATGTTTGACGCCGGCAAGGGCTGTTAGCACTTGCGGACGCATGACGTTGTGCGTATCGGAAATCAGCCCGATTCTGAAGTTGCGGGCAGTGCTGCCGGGCATACCAATGACTTTCGCGTGAACAGAAGTCCATGATACCGGCAGTCGTGCAAAAAATCGCGCGTACGCCAAACAGCCCATGTCTCGATTAGCTCGGCATAGTCTGCATCGTCTATACTCTCGCGCTTTAATCGCGCGGCAGCACGTCGTGCGGTCGCACGTGGCCGGGATTCCGCTTGCAAGATCTGGATAATATATTTTCTGCCGATGGTGCACTGGCGCTGGCCGTCGAGTCTTTTCGCGTGCGCGAAGGCCAGCTTGAAATGGCGCGCGCAGTCGCCGACGCAATCGAAAAAAATACGGTACTGGTGGCGGAAGCCGGCACCGGTACCGGCAAAACGTTTGCCTACCTGGTGCCCGCGCTGCTGTCAGGCGGCAAGGTGATTATTTCGACCGGCACCAAGACGTTGCAGGATCAGTTGTTCGACCGCGATATCCGCGTCGTGCGCGAAGCGTTGAAAGTGCCGGTCACCGTTGCGCTGCTCAAAGGGCGCGCGAATTACGTCTGCCATTACTACGTCGCGCGCGCGCAGCATGAAGGGCGTTTCCCCACGCGCGACGATGCGCGCTATCTGCCGATCATCGCCAATTTCGCGAAAAACAGCGCAACCGGCGACAAGAGCGATCTGCCCGCGGTCCCGGAGAACGCGGCCATCTGGTCGTATGTGACTTCGACGCGGGAGAACTGCCTTGGCTCCGATTGCGGGTATTACGCCAAGTGTTTCGTCATGGAAGCGCGCAAGCAGGCGCTCGCTGCCGAAGTGGTGGTCGTCAACCATCACTTGTTTTTCGCTGATGTCGTGTTGCGCGATGAAGGCGTGTCGGAACTGCTGCCGGCTGCCAACACGATTATTTTCGACGAAGCGCACCAGTTACCGGAGACCGCAAGTCTTTTTTTCGGCCAGACGATTTCAACGTCGCAGTTGATCGAGCTCGCGCGCGACACCCGCATCGAGGCGGTGGCATCAGCCAAAGATTTTGCCGCGTTGCCCGAGGCGGCGCATGCACTCGACAAGGCCGCGCGCGATTTGCGTCTCGCATTCCGGG
Organism: Betaproteobacteria bacterium; assembly: GCA_025353085.1. Taxonomy (GTDB): domain Bacteria; phylum Pseudomonadota; class Gammaproteobacteria; order Burkholderiales; family SG8-41; genus PALSA-1004. The sequence continues at coordinate 25,784 of JANXRI010000099.1, read as the reverse complement.
AGGAGACCGGGCGTTTCCCTTTTCAGGCGCTCGCGCGCAACCGGGAGTTCGAGCCGGCGCTCGCAACGGTTTGCGCCCAGCTCGATACCCTCGTCGCAACGCTTGAAACGCAGGCTGGCCGCAGCGAAGGCCTCGAGAAATGCCGGGAGCGCGGCCAATTGCTAGCGGCCGGCGTGCGGCGCTGGCGTGACCATAACGATCCCGAAGTCGTGCGCTGGCTCGAAATCTTCAACCATGCATTGCATCTGAATGCGACACCGCTGTCGATCGCGGAAGTTTTCCAGGCCCAAATCAACGATCATGCACGGTCGTGGATTTTTACTTCGGCGACCTTGTCGGTCGGCGGCGACTTCAGTCATTACCGCGCACAAATGGGCCTCACCGACGCCGTCACCCATTCATGGGAAAGCCCATTCGATTATTCGGCGAACGCGCTGCTCTACGTGCCTAAAGGCATGCCCGAACCCAATACACCGGACTACACAAAGGCCGTGGTCGCCGCCGCGTTGCCTGCGATCGAAGCGAGCGGCGGTCGTGCGTTCATGCTGTTCACGAGTTTGCGCGCGATGCGCGAAGGCTGTGAACTGTTGAAAGATGCGTTCGCACAGCGGAGACTCGAATACCCGCTCATGATGCAGGGCGAGGGTTCGCGCACCGAGTTGCTCGAGCGGTTTCGGCGCATTGGCAACGCCGTGCTCGTCGGCAGCCAGTCGTTTTGGGAGGGCGTAGACGTGCGGGGCGAAGCGCTGTCGCTCGTCGTCATCGACAAGCTGCCGTTCGCGTCGCCGGACGATCCGCTGCTCGCTGCGCGCATCGAGCGGATCAACCGCGACGGCCGCAATGCATTCGTCGAATTTCAATTGCCGCAGGCGGTGATTACACTGAAACAGGGCGCGGGACGGCTGATTCGCGACGAGACCGATCGCGGCGTGCTGATGATTTGCGATCCGCGCCTGTTCAGCAAAGGTTATGGCCGGCGGATTCTGCGCAGCCTGCCTTCAATGAAGGGCACCCGTGAAGTGGCAGAAGTCATCGCGTTTTTCGAGCGCGAGTAAAGCGCGGTCCCTGACCTCGCAGGTGCGCTCAGCTTCCCTTGTACCAGCGCCAGACCCACCACAGCAGGCATAGCCATACGATGACGATCACGCCGGCCGCCATGTAATTACGCGGTTTGGCCTGGCGCGCTTCGAGCCAGACGCGAGCTTTGCCGCGGCACTCGTCGATTATCGGCTGCGGAACCAGTTTCAAAGTGAAATAGATGCCGATCGGAATCAGGATCACATCGTCGAGATAACCGATCACCGGAATGAAATCCGGTATGAGGTCGATTGGCGAGAGCGCGTAAGCGACGACGATCGTCGCCAGAATTTTTGCGGCCATTGGCGTTGCCGGGTGTTTACAGCAGAACCACAGCGTGATGGTTTCAGCTTTGAGTTGGCGGGCCCGGCTCAAAATGCGTTGCCACATGATGGCTTTCTGTGCGTGACTTTTTTTCGCTACGCCGCCCGATACGGGCGCGACCTCTACCTCTACCTTGACGTTAGACCACTTCGCCCCATAGATCGTGTTCATTGGAGCGCGTTACGCGTACGGTCGCGAATTCGCCGGCGACGAGGCCGCGCGCGGGCTTGAGGTACACGACGCCGTCGATTTCCGGCGCGTCGGCGCTGCTGCGCGCGATTACGCTGTGGTCATCGGCATGGTCGATCAACACGCGCAGAGTCTTGCCCACTTTGCGTTCCAGTCGCGCGGTGCTGACAATCGCCTGCGCCGCCATGAAACGGGCTTTGCGTTCTTCCTTGAGCGCTTCGGGCACGTGGTGCGCAAGTGCATTGGCGGTCGCGCCTTCGACCGGCGAATACGTAAAGCAGCCGACGCGATCGAGTTGCGCGTCTTCGATGAATTCAAGCAACTGCTCGAATTCTTCGTCGGTTTCACCGGGGAAACCGACAATGAACGTACTGCGGATCGTAAGCGCCGGACAGATTTCCCGCCAGTGCCGGATGCGCGCGAGATTGTTCTCGGAATTGGCCGGGCGCTTCATCGCTTTGAGAATGCGCGGGCTCGCGTGCTGGAACGGCACATCGAGGTAAGGCAGAATTTTCTCCGCGTGCATCAGCGGCAGAACCTCATCGACATGCGGGTATGGATAGACATAATGCAGACGCACCCACACGCCGAGTTCGCCCAGTGCGGCCGCAAGTTCGGTCATGCGGGTTTTAAGCGGGCGGCCGCCCCAGAAGCCGGTGCGATATTTGACGTCGACGCCGTAGGCACTGGTGTCCTGCGAAATCACGAGCAGTTCTTTAACGCCGGCCTTCACGAGGTTTTCAGCTTCCTGCATGACGTCGCCGACCGGGCGGCTCACGAGATCCCCGCGCATCGACGGGATAATGCAAAAAGTGCAGCGATGATTGCAGCCTTCCGCGATCTTCAGATACGCGTAATGACGCGGCGTCAGCTTGATTCCTTGCGCCGGGATCAGGTCGGTGTGCGGATCATGCGGTTGCGGCAGGTGCGCGTGCACGGCCCGCATGACCTCGTCGGTCGCGTGCGGTCCAGTGACAGCGAGCACGCGCGGATGCGCGTCCTTGACGACGCTGCCGCGCGCGCCGAGACAACCCGTCACGATGACTTTGCCGTTTTCAGCCAGTGCCTCGCCGATTGCATCAAGCGATTCTTCAACCGCGCTGTCGATGAAGCCGCAGGTGTTGACGACGACGAGATCGGCGTCCTTATAACTGGGCGCTACCAAATATCCCTCGGCCCGTAGCTGCGTGAGGATGCGCTCCGAATCAACGAGAGCTTTGGGGCAACCGAGGGAAACGAATCCGATCCTGGGCGCTGCAGGCGGCCGCTTGCGCTGCTTTTCCGGCGCCGTTTTTGTCGCCGTCAGTCTTGCCTCAGCCGCCTTTTTTATCGCCGTCTTCATCCTTGGGTGGAGCAGAGCTTTCAGATTGATCGGCGGCGCTTTCCCGCACCGGCGGCGTAAAGGGATTGGCGGCGGCAAAATTGGGGAAAGGGAATGCGCCGAACAGATTGCGCGACTGTTTTTTCATCTGTTGCTGCATTTCGAGAAAAGAGTTGGCGCTTTGCTCGAGATAACTGCCCATGAGGCCCTGAATGGCCGGCCCTTGCATTTTCAGAAATTCACTATAGGCGTCAGGGTTGGGCATTGCCGTGCCGCCGTACATCGCGCTCGACTGGGCCTGCAGTTTTTTCTGAATCTCGACGAAAGTCTGCACGTTCTTTTCCAGATAATTACTCATCATGCCCTGCATCGCGTTGCCGTAGAAGCGGATGATCTTGGATAGCATATCGCTCGAAAACATCGGCGCGCCGTTGCCGCTTTCTTCCTCGAGAATGATCTGCAGCAGAATGCTGCGCGTCAGATCGTCTTTGGTCTTGGCGTCCTCGACTTTAAAAGTGATGTTTTCAAGGACCAGTTTCTTCACGTCCGCAAGCGTGATGTAAATGCTGGTCGTCGTGTCATAAAGCCGGCGATTCGGGTATTTCTTGATGATTCTGACGGCTTCACTCATGTCCTGCCCCCGGGGCGTACTTTGGTAGCGCGATCATAGTCGGAAAACAGGGCATTTTGCATTGCACGATTATAGCGCGGCGGTTGATACCACCGCTGCGCTATTGCATGTGCTGACCGCCGTTGATCGCGATATTGGCGCCGGTGACGAATGCCGCTTCGTCCGAGCACAGGTAAGCAACCAGGCCGGCCACTTCCTCGGGTTTGCCCAGCCGGCCGACCGGAATCTGCGGGACAATTTTCGTATCGAGCACATCCTTGGGAATCGCCATGACCATCTTGGTGCCGATGTAGCCGGGCGAGATGGTGTTGACGGTTACGCCTTTTTTGGCGACTTCGAGCGCAAGGGCCTTGGTGAATCCATGCATGCCGGCCTTCGCCGCCGAATAGTTGGTCTGGCCGAACGCGCCTTTTTGCCCGTTGACCGACGACACATTGATGACGCGACCCCAGCCGCGATCGACCATGCCGTCCAGCACCGCCTTGGTCATGTTGAACACGCTGTCGAGATTCGTGCTCATGACGGCCTGCCAGTCGACTTTGCCCATTTTTTTGAAGGTCATGTCGCGCGTGATGCCCGCGTTGTTGACGAGCACGTCGATCGCGCCCACTTCCTGTTCGACCTGCCGGGCTGCTTTGGCGCAGGCCTCATAGTCACCGACGTCCGCCGGTACTGCGCGAAACGCGTAGCCTTGTTTCTTCATTTCCTCGAGCCACTCGCCGGACTTCTTGTTGCCTGGTGAATACGTGGTGACGACGGTATATCCCATTTTAGACAGCTTGATGCAGATGGCCTCGCCCAATCCGCCCATGCCGCCGGTGACGAGTGCTACACGTTGAGTCATAAATTGCTCCTCCGTTTATAGAATCCTGACTGCAAAAAACCAGCCTATCACGAAGCGTCCGCAGACGGTTGCATCGACTTTAATCGCAACGCTCTCGCACATAGCGCCCGGGCGCCGGTTCGAGCGCTGGATAGTTTTCATTCCCCGGCGTCGCCGGCGCTTCGCTCTCTTTGCCGCCATGTTCGGCCAGCCAGTTTATCCAGTCAGGCCACCAACTTCCCGCACACGAGGTTGCCTCTGCGAACCATGCGTCCGCAGTGGCGGGCAGCCCGGTGTTAAGCCAGTGATTGCGCCTTTTTTTCGCCGGTGGATTGACGACGCCCGCAATATGGCCGCTGCTCGCGAGCACAAATTTAATATCTCCGCCCAGTAGCCGGGTGCTCTGATAGGCGGTCTTCCACGGCACAATATGATCCTCTCGCGTCGCCAGAATATACGTCGGGACTGTCACGCTCTCGAGATCGATGCGCTCGCCGCACATCGTGAGCTTGCCGCGGCGGCGAAGATTGTTTTCGAGGTACGTGTTGCGGATGTAGTAAGCGAACATGGCGCCGGGCAGATTGGTGCTGTCGCTGTTCCAGTACAGGAGGTCGAAGGCCGGCGGGTTGGCGCCTTTAAGGTAATTATTGACGACGTAGTTCCAGATAAGATCGTTGGCGCGCAGGCTCGAAAAAGTCATGGCAAGTTCTTTCCCGCGCAATACGCCGCCTTTCGCGGCGTCGCGCTCGCGCTGGCGAACATACGCTTCGTCAATGTACACGGATAAATCGCCAGGGTCGCTGAAATCGAGCATCGTCGTGAGCAGTGTCGCGCTCGCCGCCGCCGGGTTGCCCCGGGCGGCCAACACTGCAAGCGCCGCACCCACGAGCGTGCCGCCGACGCAAAACCCGAGCACGTTGACCTGGGCGACGCCGCACACGTCGCGCGCGATGTCGAGTGCCTTGATTACGCCGTCTTCCACATACTGATCCCACGTCAGATGTCCCATGCTCGCGGGCACATTGCGCCACGACACCATAAACACCGTGTAGCCTTGTGAGACCACGTAGCGCACGTACGAATTGTCTGGCTGCAAATCGAGGATGTAATACTTGTTAATGCAAGGCGGCACCATCACCAGCGGGCGCGCGAAAACTTTCCCGGTCGACGGCGTATATTGAATCAACTGCATCAGGTCGTTTTCAAAGATGACTGCGCCGGGCGTCAGCGCGATATTGCGGCCGATTTCGAACGCCGATTCATCGGTCATCGAAATGCGGCCTTTTTGCGCATCTTCACGCAGGTGCTCGAGTCCGCGCGCAAGGCTCTCGCCCTTGGTCGCGGCGGCCAGCTTGATCACCTCAGGATTCGTCGATGCGAAATTAGCCGGCGCGGCGGCGTCGATGAGCTGGTGCGCGAAGAACCGCAGCTTCTTTTTCGCGGGCTCGGCCAATTGCGTGGCTTCCACCATGTCGGTGAGCCAGCGCGAATTGATGAGATACGCCTGTTTGAGGTAATCGAAATAGGGCAGCGACTTCCATTCCGGCGCATGAAAGCGCCGGTCGCCCGGCTCGGGTACCGCGACCGGCGCCGGTGCGGCGGCCTCGTCGCCAGCACGAGCAAGGTTCATCCACAATTCGAGATGTTGGCGGTAATAACGTTCTTGCAGTTCGCCGCGCCGCGCCTGGTCGCTGCTCAGGCCCGCGGTGAGAGCGCGCAACATCTCGGACGCATCCGCTCCCTGCGCTGCCGACATGGAATCGACGATGCGATCGACGAATTGCCGGCTCGCATTGGAAAGTCCGTCGAACAAGGCCTGCTCGGATGCGGGCGGCGAATTAAAGTTGTTACCGGTCTGTTTCATGTCGAAGTGCGGGCGGGATTAAGACGATTCTGCGTTTGGGTATAGGGGGTGTCAAGCGTCGCGCGTTGCGCCATCAGTGGAGTAAAGCGCCGACGCCCCAGATGGTGGCGATGCCGGTGCAGATCAGACCGACCTGCTGGATTGACGCGTTGATTTCCGGGCGCCGGTGCAGACCCGGAATGAGGTCGGCGACTGCGACGTACAGCATGCTCGCTGCAGCGAGCGCAAGCAGCGCCGGAATCGATTGCTGCATGCTCTGCAGCGCAAAATAGGCGAGCACGCCGCCGACCAGCATGGCGAGGCTCGACAGCGCATTGAACAGCAGTGCGGCACGTTTGCTGTAGCCGGAATGCAGCAGTACCAGAAAATCGCCGACCTCTTGCGGAATTTCGTGGGCAACGATCGCAATCGCCGTCACGAGGCCGAGTTTTACATCGGCCATGAACGCGGCCGCGATCAAAATGCCGTCGACGAAATTATGAAACGTGTCGCCGACCATAATCATCAGGCCACTGCGGCCGTGATCGTGCTGGGTCGGTTGCGCCTCGTGCGCTTCGCATTGTTCTTCGTGGCAATGCCGCCAGAGCACCAGTTTTTCGAGCACGAAAAAAAGCAGTATGCCGGCGAGAATAGTGGCGGCGGTGTGCTCGGGATTGCCGGACATCGAGAACGCGTGCGGCAGGATATCGAGAAAGACCGCGCCGAGCAGCGCGCCGACCGCGTAACTGATAAGCATCGGCACGTGCGCCGTGCGCGCGTTAAGCGCGAAGGCAGCGGCGGCGGCCACACTCAACAACCCGCCCATAAGGCTCGTGACGATGATCCAGGCAATTACTGACATGTCGATGACACCAAGAGTGCGTGACCTGATGAAAGGCGCGCATTATAAACGAGGCGCCGTGACTTCCTGTGTTTATCCGGCGGGCGCGAGCCAGATCATGGCCGCCATGCGGCCGGTCGTTTTGTCGCGCCGATACGAGTAAAACCGGACGGCGTCTCGAAACGTGCACAAGCCGCCGCCGTATATCCGGTTTACGCCGTGACGAGCGAGACGCTGGCGCGCGAGCAGGAATAAGTCAGCCAGCCACTTGCGCTCGCTCAACGGCGAGAACGCAGCAGCGGCAGCGGCGTCGGCCGCGATAAAGGCGTCGCGCACGTCGGCGCCGACTTCAAATGCGTCCGGACCAATTGCCGGGCCGAGAAACGCGAGCAATTCATGTGCGGGCACATTCATCGCCGCAATCGTGTTTTCGAGCACGCCTCTACTCAAGCCACGCCAGCCGGCGTGCGCAGCGCCGACGACGCTCGCGTTTGTATCGCATAACAATACTGGCAGGCAATCGGCGACCATGACGGTGCAGACAGTAGCCGCCTGCCGCGTGTACGCAGCGTCTGCTTCCGGTTCGCCAGTCACTTGGTCGGCGCGCACGACCCGGGCGCCATGCACCTGCTTAAGCCATACCGGCTCTTGCGGTAAGTGGGCCCGCAATATTGCGCGGTTCGCGGCGACGGCGACCGGGTCATCGTCCGCGCGCAAACCAAGATTGAAACTCCGGTGCGCTCCCACGGAGACGCCGCCATTGCGCGTGGTGATCAGGCTGCCGACGCCCGGCGGAGCAGGCCAGTCGGGTACGATCCAGTCGTGCGGCGGATTCATAGAGAAGGCTGCGCTGCGAGGGCGCTGATTAGCTGCGCTTCGAGGGCGCCGATCAAAATACGCAGATCGGCTGGTGGCGCGGCCTGCCATGACACCGGTTCGAGACTCGCGGGATGAATGAATTCCAGGCGCTCGGCGTGTAACGCCTGGCGCGGGAACGCCGCGAGCAGCGGGTCGGCGCTGCGCTTTTTTCCGTAAACCGGATCGCCAACGAGCGGATGGCCGAGCGACTGCATGTGCACGCGTATCTGGTGCGTGCGTCCCGTTTCGAGACGGCAGCGCAACAGGGTCGCATGCGCAAAATGTTTAAGCACTTCGTAATGCGTGATGGCAGGGCGGCCCCGCGCCGCCACCGCCATGCGGGTGCGCTGCACCGGATGGCGGCCGATCGGCGCTTCGACTTTGCCATCGCGCGCGACGCGCCCGTGGACGAGCGCCAGGTACTCGCGCTTCACGCTCCGCGCCTGTAGTTGCCGTACCAGGCTCGTTTGCGCTTCGAGCGATTTCGCGACGACGAGTAAGCCGCTCGTTTCCTTGTCGAGCCGGTGAACGATGCCGGCGCGCGGCAAGGTTGCGAGGTGCGGCGCATGCGCGAGCAGTGCGTTCAAAAGCGTGCCGCTCCAGTTGCCGCGACCCGGATGCACGACAAGTCCGGCGGGCTTCGCGATCACGAGCACAGCCGCGTCTTCATGGACGACGTTAAGCGCGATGTCTTCGGCAGTGGCGGTGGTGGTCGAAGGGTCTGCGACCGGGTCAACCGAAACTTTTTCGCCGCCCCATACTTTGGTTTTAGGCAGTGCTGCAGCACCGTCGACTTCGACGCGGCAATCACGGATCCACTGCGCGAGCCGGCTGCGTGAAAATTGCGGCAACAAAAGGCACAACGCCTGGTCTAAACGCCGGCCGGCACAACTGGCGGGCACTACCAGTCGCAGAAGGTCGACGGTTGACGATGCGTTATAATTTGCCGATTTCCGCGCAAGGATCATGGTTATGCGTTCAAGTTTAGCGTTAATTCTGATGCTGTGCCTGGCAGGCTGCGGGCTCTTGCCGGCGCAGAACGACGATGAAACCCGCGGCTGGTCCGCGAATAAATTGTACTCGGAAGCCAAGACGAATCTAAACGAAGGCAGTTACGAAAAAGCGATCAAGCTCTACGAAAAGCTGGAAGCGCGCTATCCGTACGGCCGCTACGCTCAGCAGGCGCAGCTTGAAATTGCCTACGCGTATTACAAGGACAAAGACGTCACTTCGGCGCTCGCTGCCGCCGACCGGTTCATCAAGTTGCATCCGAACCATCCCAATGTCGACTATGCGTACTATTTGAAGGGTCTTGCCAACTTCAACGAAGACCTGGGCATTCTCGGCAAGCTTACGAGTAACTTCTCCGGGCAGGACATGACCGAGCGCGATCCCAAGTCATCGCGTGAATCATTCGACGCGTTTCGCGATCTCGTCGCGCGTTTTCCCGACAGCAAATACGCGCAGGATTCGACTGATCGCATGAGTTATCTGGTGAATTCTCTCGCCGCGCATGAGGTTCACGTCGCGAAGTACTACATGAAGCGAGGCGCGTTCGTGGCGGCCGCCAACCGCGTGCAATACGCGCTGAAAACTTATCCCAACGCGCCGGCGAACGAAGAAGGGCTGTTGATTCTGGTGCAGGCATACGACAAACTCGGCATGGCCGACTTGCGCAACGACGCCGAGCGCGTGATGAAAACGAACTTCCCGGAGAGCAAGTATTTGTCGGGCAAGGGCGTCAAAAGTGCACCGTGGTGGCAGATCTGGAACGTTAACTAGTGTAGTGTTTCATTCTGTGTGGCGCATAAGAGTCTATTGATTCTGATGGCGTTGAAGTTTGTCGCTGCGCCAAATGTGGCCCGGGTGCAATGCGCCGAACACATTGCTGCTTGCCACGTGCGGCGACACCCGTAGCGCAAGCGCTTCGCCCGCCTGCGTTTTACGAATCAGGCAGGGCGCCTGCGTTAGCCTCCTGCGTATGCACTCGAATTACGAAACCGACCACCAAGGTGCCGCGACCGGGCCGACGGCGCTGCGCGACGGATGCAACTAAACTACCGCGTCAACTCTGCAGTTCGGCGCGATCGCGAAACATTTCGAGCGCTTCCGGATTGGCAAGCGCTTCCAGATTTTTCACCGGCCGGTTGTGCACGACGTGGCGCACGGCGAGCTCGACGATCTTGCCGCTCTTGGTGCGCGGGATGTCGTCGACTTGCACCACTTTCGCCGGCACGTGGCGCGGCGTCGTGGTCGTGCGGATATGCTGCTTGATCCGCTCGATGGTCGCATCATCGAGCTTGAGGCCATCGCGCAGCCGCACGAACAGCACGATGCGCACGTCAGTCGGCTGCACCGGCGGCCAGTCCTGGCCGATAACCAGGCTTTCGACGATTTCATCGAGCTGTTCGACCTGGCGATAAATTTCCGCGGTGCCGATGCGCACGCCGCCGGGATTTAAAACCGCATCCGAGCGGCCATAGATGATCATGCCGTCGTGCCCGGTCCATTCAACGTAATCGCCGTGGCACCAGACATTCGGAAATTTTTCGAAATAGGCGGCGTGATATTTTTTGCCGTCCGGGTCGTTCCAGAAGCCGACCGGCATCGAGGGAAACGGTGCGGTGCACACGAGTTCGCCTTTCACGCCACGTATCGGATTTCCATCGTCATCGAACACTTCGACCTGCATGCCCAGCGTCGCGCACTGGATTTCGCCGCGCCATACCGGCAGCAGCGGATTGCCTGACACAAACGTGCCCATGATATCGGTGCCGCCCGACATTGACGCGAGGTTGATGTCGCGTTTGATGTGCTGATAAACATAGTCGAAACCTTCGGGCACCAGCGGCGACCCGGTCGACAGCAGGACGCGCAGGGTTTTTAATTTATGCGTTGCCGCGGGGCGCAAGCCGGCCTTCGCGAGCGCGTCGATAAATTTGGCCGACGTGCCGAATACGGTCATGCCGCTCGCGTCGGCGAAATCAAACAATATCGTGCCGTTGGCCAGGAACGGCGAGCCGTCGTACAGCACGATGGTGGCGCCAGTCGCGAGACCCGACACGAGCCAGTTCCACATCATCCAGCCGCAGGTCGTGAAATAAAACAGGCGATCATCGCGCTTGAGGTCAACGTGCATCGCCTGTTCTTTCAGATGCTGCAGCAGGGTGCCGCCAGCGCCGTGGACGATGCACTTCGGCACCCCCGTAGTACCGGACGAATACATGATGTAAAGCGGATGATTGAACGGCAGTTGCGCAAACTCGATCGGATGGGCTTTGTAAGGCGCCATGAACGTGTGCACGTCGATTGCGCGCGGCACTGCGTCAATCGCCGGCGAACGTTGCGTATACGGAATCACGATTACTTTTTCGATCGACGGCAAGGCGGCGACGATCTCCGCGAGCCGTAGCCGCACATCGATTGTCTTGCCGTTATAAAAGTAACCGTCAGCACTGAAGAGTATGCGCGGTTCGATCTGCCCAAAGCGGTCGAGCACGCCCTGCACGCCGAAATCCGGCGAGCATGACGACCAGATGGCGCCGATGCTGGTGGCGGCGAGCATCGCAATCACGGCGCCCGGAATGTTCGGCATGTAAGCCGCGACACGATCACCGGCCTTGACGCCGCTTGCACGCAGAGCCTGCGCAAGTCGCGAGACCTCGTGATAGAGCCCGGCATGCGTGACGCTGCTTTTAACGCGGTCCTCGCCCCAGAATTCGATCGCAACGCCGGTGTCACGCCGGCGCAAGAGGTTTTCCGCAAAGTTAAGTTGCGCTTGCGGAAACCAGCGTGCGCCCGGCATGCGGTCACCGTGTTCGAGTACGATGTCACCCTGACGCCCGGCTATGACACCGCAAAATTCCCACAGCAGACGGTTAAATTGCGCCGGCTCACGCACCGACCATGCATGAAGCGCCGCATAGTTGGCGAGTTCGATTCCGTATTTGCGCCTGGCCGCACGCATGAGTGCCGTCATGTTGCACGAGTCGACGGCGGCTTGCGAAGGTTGCCAGAGTGGAGTAGTCATGACGGCTTGCGCGCGCAGTTACTCTGGGCGCATCTGGGGGAACAGAATGACATCGCGAATACTCGCGCTGTCGGTATACAGCATGACGAGCCGGTCGATGCCGATGCCGGCGCCGGCGGTCGGCGGCAGCCCGTATTCCAGCGCACGGATGTAATCCGCGTCGTAGTGCATCGCCTCCTGATCACCGGCGTCCTTCCGCTGGGACTGCTCCAGGAAACGTTGGGCCTGGTCTTCGGGGTCGTTGAGTTCTGAAAATCCGTTCGCGAGTTCACGGCCGGCCACATAGAGCTCGAAGCGCTCGGTGAACTCCGGGTGCGCATCGTCGCGCCGCGCAAGGGGCGAGACTTCGGCGGGATAATGGTAAATAAACGTCGGCTCGAACAATTGCGACTCAACCGTGTTTTCGAACAGCGTCAGTTGCAAAGCATGAATGCCGTCGTGCGGGCGGATCGCGATTTTAAGTTCGTTCAGTTTGGCGGTGAGCGCCTCACGGCTCGCCAGTATTTCATCGGTGATCTCAGGGTGGTATTTTTTGATCGCCTCGATGATCGTCATCCGCGCATACGGTTTCATCAAATCGATCTCGCGGCCCTGGTAGGTAATGGCGGTGACACCCAGCGCGTTGAAAGCGACCACGCGAATCATCTTCTCGATGTTCGTCATCAGGTAATTGTAATCGCGGTGCGCGCAATAGAATTCAAGCATCGTGAATTCCGGATTGTGGCGCGTCGACATGCCTTCGTTGCGAAAATTGCGGTTGATCTCGAATACCTTTTCGAAGCCGCCGACGACCAGCCGTTTGAGATACAGCTCGGGCGCGATGCGCAGGTAAAGCTGCATGTCGAGCGCATTGTGATGCGTGACAAACGGCCGCGCCGAGGCGCCGCCCGGAATCGGATGCATCATCGGCGTCTCCACCTCGAGATAGCGTTTGGCGATGAAAAAATCGCGAATCGCCTGGATGATGCGCGAGCGCTTGACGAAGCGCAGCCGCGTGTCTTCATTCATCATCAGGTCGACATAGCGCTGCCGGTAGCATTGCTCCTGGTTGGTGAGGCCGTGAAATTTTTCGGGCAGCGGCCGCAGCGATTTAGCCAGCATCACGAGGTTCTTCACGCGCACGGTTAGTTCGTTGGTCTTGGTTTTAAACAGCACCCCGTCGACGCCGAGCGTGTCGCCGGTATCATAGTGTTTGAAGTCGGCGTGCTGTTCCTTGCCCGGATAGCTGTCGGTGATATAAAGCTGCAGGCTGCCGCTCGAATCCTGCAACTGGGCGAAACTCGCTTTTCCCATCACCCGCTTCAACATCATGCGGCCCGCGACTTTGACGACGACCGGATTCATGTCGAGCCAGTCGCGATCGCGCTCCTCGTATTTCTCGATCAGATCGCCGACAAGATTTTCCCGCTGAAACTGGTTCGGGTAGGCGTTGCCCCTGGCGCGCAGCGCCTGCAGCTTCGCGCGCCGCTCCGCGATAATTTGATTCTCGTCGACTTCCGGAGTTGCCGAAACGTCCGGGTTAATGCTGACGGGTTGGTCGCTCATGAGGTAAGTCCCTTATATGCCCTGCTTAAGGCTGGCCGTGATGAAGTCGTCGAGATTGCCGTCGAGTACCGATTGAGTATTGCCGATTTCGACGTTGGTGCGCAGATCCTTGATACGCGACTGGTCGAGCACGTACGAGCGGATCTGATGACCCCAGCCGATATCGGTCTTGGTATCTTCAAGCGCCTGTTTTTCCTCGTTGCGTTTCCTGATTTCGAGCTCGTAGAGGCGCGCCTTCAGCATGGCCATCGCCTCCGCGCGGTTGCGGTGCTGCGAACGGTCGCTCTGGCACTGCACGACGATGCCGCTCGGCGCATGCGTGATGCGGATCGCGGAATCCGTCTTGTTGATATGCTGGCCGCCGGCGCCGGACGCGCGAAACGTGTCGATGCGCAGGTCAGCGGGGTTGATCTCGATTGCAATCGTGTCGTCGATCTCGGGATAAACGAACACGCTCGCGAATGACGTGTGGCGCCGGTTGTTCGAATCGAACGGCGATTTGCGCACGAGCCGGTGCACGCCGGTTTCGGTCCGTAGATGGCCGAACGCATAATCGCCGGTGACTTTTAGCGCCGCGCTTTTAAGTCCGGCAACATCCCCGGGTGATTCCTCGAGGAGTTCCACGCGAAAACCCTTGCGCTCGCAATAGCGCATGTACATGCGCTCGAGCGTTTGAGTCCAGTCCTGCGCTTCGGTGCCACCCTGGCCGGCCTGAATATCGACAAAGCAGTTGTTGGGATCCATCGGATTGGAAAACATGCGCCGAAATTCGACCTCGGCGACCGTTTCTTCAAGCCCGCGTGCTTCGATTTCGATCGTGTTCAACGTCGGGTCGTCGCTTTCACCGCGCGCCATGCCGAAGAGTTCAGTCGTATCGCGCAAGTCCTGGTCAAGCTTTGCCATCGTCGCGACCAGAGACTCGAGCGTTTTGCGCTCGCGGCCTAGTTCCTGCGCGCGTTTAGGATCGTTCCAGACGGCCGGGTCTTCCGCGAGCTTGACGACTTCGGCGAGGCGCAATTGCTTGGCCTCGAAGTCAAAGATACCTCCGCAGCTCGGCGTTGCGCTGGCTCAGGTCCTGCAGCCGCCGTGCTATGGCATTGAGTTGTTCGGCTTCCATGACGGTTTCTTATGACGGACGTCGGGGCGAAAAAAGCGCGATTATACAGGACGTTCATTGCGAATTTGCCTCAAACAGGTGGCTCGACCTAAAACACTCACGCGTCTTGCCAATGCTCGATAGTGAGCTGCAGCGTTTGCGTCCCGTTCCACTCATTGGTCGCGAGCCGGTAGACGGCGCGGATTCGCGGCGGCAATGGTGTTGCATGCGAGAACAACATGGCTTCGACTTCGCGGCCGTCCTTCTCCAGGCGCAGTTTGAGATGACGCTCGCCTACTATACGCTGGCGTGCAACGGTGAATTCATCGTCGAAGGTCGGCGCCGCGAAACCCTGGCCCCACACTTGATGCTCCAGCACGCGCGCTGCGTCAAGCGTGAAATGCTCGACCGGCAAAGCGCCGTCGGTTTCGATCACGCGTTTAAGGTCGGCCGGCGTCAACAGGGTTTGCGCCACCGCTTCGAATTCAGCGCGGAAGCGGCCGAATGAAGTTTCACGCAGTGTGAGGCCCGCTGCGGCGGCATGCCCGCCGAATCGCAGGATGAGTTCGGGTTCGCGTTTGGCGACGAGATCAAGCGCGTCACGCAAATGCAGCGCTGCGATCGAGCGGCCCGAACCTTTGATTTCGCCATCGTTGCCGCGGGCAAAGGCAATGACGGGGCGATGGAAACGCTCCTTGAGGCGCGAAGCGACGATCCCGATCACGCCCTGGTGCCAATCAGGTTCGAAGAGGCACAGGCTGGCGCCGTCCTGCGGCTTGACGGCGGCGAGCGAGGCCAGCGCGTTTTCGTGCATATCCGATTCGATCGAGCGGCGCTCGCGGTTTAATTCATCGAGCTTGCGCGCCAGGCGCCCGGCCGTCCCATCATCGTTGGCGATCAGGCACTGAATGCCGATTGCCATGTCGTCGAGGCGGCCGGCGGCGTTCAAACGGGGCCCGACGACGAAACCCAGATCGTAGGTCGACGCACGCGCCGCATCGCGGCCGGCGATGTGCAGCAAGGCGGCAATGCCGGGCCATGTTTTGCCGCTGCGTATGCGCTGCAATCCCTGCTGCACGAGAATGCGGTTGTTATCGTCGAGCTTGACCACGTCGGCAACGGTGCCGAGCGCGACCAGGTCAAGCAGCGCGCCAAGGTTGGGCGCGGGCTTATTCGCAAAAGCGCCTCGCTTGCGAAGCTCGGCGCGCAGGGCCAGCATCAGATAGAACATCACGCCCACGCCGGCCAGGTTTTTACTTGGAAAGCCGCAGCCCGGTTGATTCGGATTAACGATGCACCACGCATCGGGCAGCACCGCGCCGGGCAGATGATGGTCTGTGATCAGCACGCGCATGCCAAGCGCGTTGGCCGCCGCGACGCCATCGACGCTCGCAATGCCGTTGTCGACGGTGATCAGGATGGCGGGATCCTTGAGCCTCTTCGCGAGCGCCACGATTTCGGGGGTGAGGCCATAGCCATACTCGAAACGATTCGGCACGAGGAAGTCGACGACCGCGCCAAATGCGCCGAGCGCGCGCATGCCGAGCGCGCAAGCGGTAGCGCCATCGGAGTCATAGTCGGCGATGATCAAAAGTTTTTGTTTGGCGGCGATTGCATCCGCCAACAACTGCGCCATACGCTCGACGTTGCGCAAACCCGCGAGCGGCGACAGGCCGCCAACTTCGGCGGCCAGTTGCAACGCCGACGTGATGCCGCGTGACGCATAAATCTGCGCAAGCAGCGGATGGAAGCCGGCGGCGCAAAGCTCTTTGGCCGCAGCGGGCGGTGAGTTGCGCCTCGCCAGATTCAACGACACCGCGGGCTCACGCATTGGCTGCATAGGCGGCGAGTGGCCGTGCGCGCCGCCAGAGGCGCCACAGGTCGGCTCGTTCAACGTTGGTGGCAAGCAGGTTTTCGCTGTTGCACGCAATCAGCGTGAGCTTGTCGATTGTTTTATTGCGTAACGCCGTCGTCAACGGTTGTATCCATTGCGTATTAATCGCCGACAGTTGATCGCGCCAGCCTGTGATATCGCCATCGCGCAAAGCATTCGCCGCGCCGTCAATCACGACGAGCGCATGCCCGGCTACAGCGTTGGCTAACCACGCTGAAGCACTCGCGGGTAACCCGGCGTACGGGATGTCTGCGGCGCGCGCGAGTGCTCTCACCACGGGACCGCCGCCCCAAATCGCCGCATAAGGCGTCAGCGAAACACGCGGGGAGGCGCCGCCGCCCCATAACCAGATGCTGTTGGCGATTGCGGCGCCGCGCGCTTCACGCGCCTCGTTGACCGGGTGGGTGTGCAGAATCATTTGCGCTTCGTTCATTACGCCATGCCAGGCCAGCGCATCATCGCCTCGCGGCAAATGATGTTTGATGCTGCGATTCAACGCACTCGCCAATGAATGCGTGACGAGTGCCGGCGTCCGCCCGGTGCGCAGATACCAGCGCAACGGCGTGGGCGCGCAGAAGTCGATGCCATCCGCGTTAAAATGTTGGTTGAGCGCCGCGATCAATTCGGCAACTTCGGCGGCGTTGTAGTCGCCGATGCGTGCCGCCACGATTAAGCGGTCGCGATCGACGCGCAGTAGAATCGGCTCGGCGCACAGCCAGTAATGCGAACCGGGTTCGCCGTCATCGGCTTTGAGCATCAACGCCGCAAGCGGATGATCCTGCTGACGCGTGACACCAAAGCGCTCGCATAACCAGTCTTCGAACGGCACGGCTGCATGCCGGATCGTGGTGCCGCGCGCGAGCACCGTCGTCAAAAACGGCAGGCGCAAGCCGGCGTATAGTTCGGCGCCAAGTTCGGCGGGCGGCAGCAGATCTGGAATGAGCAGGGTGCAGTGCATGGCGATAGTTTTGCCGGGCTGAGTTTAGCATTGGCGTCGCAGCGCGCTGTGCGTGATCGGCTCAGTATGGCAAACTCGCTCCTCTTTACCAGTGGATCATCACTTGCAACCTTACGAACTTTTCATCGGCTTGCGTTACACGCGGGCACGTCAGCGCAGTCGCTTCATTTCATTTATTTCGCTGGTTTCGGTGATTGGCATTGCGCTCGGCATCACCGTGCTGATTACCGTGCTGTCGGTGATGAACGGTTTTCAACGCGAGGTCCGCACGCGCATCCTCAGCGTCGCTTCGCACATTCAGATCTCCGGTCCCTCGAATACGCTCGCCGATTGGCGCACTATCGCCGACAAATCGCGACAAAACCCCGAAGTGGTCGCGGCCGCGCCGTACGTGACGGCCCAGGGGTTGTTATCGAGCGGCGGCACGGTGCGCGGCGCCTATATACGCGGCATCATTCCGGAAGCCGAAGAAAAAGTCGCCGATCTTGCGCAGCATATGACTACCGGCAGCCTTACCGCATTGAAGCCTGGCGAGTTCGGCATTGTGCTCGGCATCGAGCTTGCGCGCGCCTTAAGCGTGGGCGCCGGCGATAAGGTCGTGTTGATCGCGCCGCAGGGGCAGGTGACGCCTGCCGGAATCATGCCGCGCCTGCGGCAATTTACAGTGGTGGGAATTTTTTCAGTCGATCACTATGAATACGACTCGGGCCTGGGGTTCGTCGACATGCAGGATGCGCAAACGCTTTATCGCATGGGCGAACAGGTCAGCGGCGTGCGGTTGAAGCTGCGCGATTTGTTCGACGCGGGCCGCGTCTCGCGCGAGCTCGCGCAAAGCCTCGGTCCCGACGCATATATCACCGACTGGACCCGCCTCAACGCCAATTTCTTTCGCGCCGTCGACATCGAAAAACGCATGATGTTTTTGATCGTATTCCTGATCATTGCAGTCGCCGCGTTCAATATCGTGTCGAGCCTCTTCATGGCGGTCAAGGACAAGCAAGCTGATATCGCGATCCTGCGCACGCTCGGCGCGAGCCCCGGCAGCGTGATGAAAATTTTTCTGATCCAGGGCACGCTGATCGGACTGATGGGAACACTCGCGGGGATCGCCGCCGGCATTGCGCTCGCCTTGAATGTCGATGTCGTGGTGCCGTTCATCGAGCACCTGTTCGGCTTCAAATTTTTGTCGAAAGACGTGTACCAGATCAGCGATCTGCCGTCGGAATTGCGCTCGTCGGACGTGATGCTGACCGCGTTTTTCTCGTTCGTCGTGAGTTTGCTCGCGACGATTTATCCGAGTTACCGCGCGGCCAGGATCAACCCCGCGGAGGCGCTGCGCTATGAGTGATGCCGCTTTAGCGTGCCGCGACCTGCGCAAAAACTACGTACAGGGCAAGGTCGAGGTGCATGTGTTGCTCGGCGTCAACCTTGAAGTCGCGAAGGGCGAGCATGTGGCAATCGTCGGCGCGTCGGGGTCGGGCAAGAGCACGTTGCTGCATCTGCTCGGCGGGTTAGACGCCGCCACCAGTGGCGCGGTAATGATTGGCGGGCGCGATATCCAGGCGCTCGATGAAGCCGGCCGCGGCGAATTGCGCAACCGCCAGCTCGGTTTCGTCTATCAGTTCCATCATCTGCTGCCAGAATTTTCGGCGATCGAAAATGTGGCGATGCCGCTCTTGATTCGGCGCATGGCGCCGGACGAAGCGAAGACGCGCGCCATCGAGATGCTCGGCAAGGTTGGACTCGGCCACCGGCTCGAGCATGCGCCCTCGGAGCTCTCCGGCGGCGAGCGTCAGCGCGTTGCGATCGCGCGCGCGCTGATAACCAATCCCGCGTGCGTGCTGGCCGACGAACCGACCGGCAACCTCGACCGCCAGACCGCCGAAGACGTGTTCGAATTAATGCTCGAACTTAACCGCGCGTTCAATACCAGCCTGGTCATCGCCACTCACGACGGTGTGATTGCCGCTCGCGCGAGTCGCATCCTGCGATTGGTTGACGGCGTGTTGCAGGGTGCCTGACTTCGTTTTTCTTCCAGGAAAACGCTAATCATTCGTTTACCATGAACTTTACTATGGACTAAGCCGGACTAAGTTTCTTTATCAAGGCGTCCGCTATGACCACCGTCAACATTCACGAAGCAAAAACCCAATTGTCAAAGGTCGATGCCGCGATGAGAGGCGAGGAGACGCTTATCGCCAAAGCTGGAAAGCCCGCAGCGAAGCTGGTTTCGATCGTGCCGCATAAAACGAAGCGCAAATTCGGCATTCTCAAAGGGAAAATAAAAATCTCCAGAGATTTCGATGCGCCGCTTGACGACAAGGTGCTGGCCGGCTTCGAGGGCCGCTGATGCGATTGTTGCTCGACACGCATGTTTTTCTATGGTGCGTGAGGGACGACAGGCAACTCGGCAAGTCAGCGCGCGCAACGATTGCCGGCGCGACCGAGATCTACGTCAGCAGCGCCAGCATCTGGGAGGCCACGATCAAGAAGGCGCTTGGCAAGCTCGACGTTGATCTCGGCGCACTGGTGCGGGCGATTGCGGGCAGTGGATTCGTCGAATTGCCGATCACTGCGCGCCATGCCGCTGCCGTAGCCCGGCTGGCGGACGTGCAGCGCGATCCGTTCGACCGGATATTGATTGCTCAGGCCATGAGCGAGCCGTTGCGTTTTTTAACGGGCGACTCATTGCTGCAACGTTATTCAGATCTGGTCGATGTCGTCTGAATGTTGTTCCGCAAGAACTGCGAGGGGCTACGCGATAAACGCGTAAGCGCTAATCAGAATCTCCATTGGCGCGACGGGCAGGCCGCCGCAAAGCGCGCCATAGGCATGGCGGTTTGAGCGTGCTGCTGCGGCGCTGTGATTGAGGATTTCAATTGGGTGCGCATGCCTACCGTCTGATGGGCAATCATTATCATTTGCCGGTGGAAACGCCGGACGCCAATCTTGGCAAAGGCATGCGCCAACTCAATGGCTCGTATACGCAGTGGTCGAACCGGCGCCACCACCGCGTTGGCCATCTGTTTCAGGGGCGCTACAAGGCGATTCTGGATCTTGACCTGCAAAAAAGGAGCAAAAGCTCCTTTTTCTAATCCACTTCGATCAATGAATTTAGTGCGCGGTCGGGCTTTCCGACCATTGCTTCATGGCTTCCTGACCGGGACGATCAATCTGGACTTGACCGTTTTTAGTTGAAGTGACCCAGCTGGTGGGAATGTAATGATGTTGGCCAGAGTCATCCTTTTTTAACTTGATCATGTCGGATCCTTGCATGTGATCCACCGTGGCAAATTGACCACCTTGCGAGCAAACAACCGGCATTTCTGGTTTGATTTCCTGGGTATCTGACATTTGATTCTCCTAAAAGCGAGAGGCGAACCGGATGTTATTAATATTCGCTTGATTAAGGCGTAAGAGTAGTACTGAGACGGATGTAGGAATTGACTTATAAGCTTGTAGTTGATGTGCGACTCTCATTTCCGCGGTTGCGCATGCAAAGCGAGCCGTTGCGTTTTGTGAAGGGGCGGGTCGATGTTATCTGACTCGTGTTGCGCACGAACCGCGAACCGCTACGGCGTCCGCGCGTAAGCGTTGAGCAGAATTTCAACTGGCGCCGCCGGCAGGCCGCCGCAAAGCGCACCGCAGGCATCGAGGTTGGCGCGCGCGGCGGCGAGGGGCGATGCGGCCGGTCTTCCGACTGACGCCGGCACACTGCGCTCGAGCCATTCTTGCTCGATGCGTTCAGCTTCCAGTTCGATCCGCTTGACTGCGCTGCGCAGCGCTTCACTGTCGGCGGCGGCAATCGGCTCGATGCCCATTTTAAGTCTGCGTCTGAGCGTTCTCAGCGGTACCACGGTGGTTTCGCGCCAAGCCTTGATCGATGCATCGATCTGCGCGGCCTCCGCCTGGCTGATCTCCCGCCCCGTCGTTGCAAGAAACAACACATAGAACATCACATTGACATCAGCGCCCGCATTGTCCTGCAGCTCAAGACACGCAGCGGCCACGCCGGGCTGCGCATAAAAACCGAGCGAAAAACTCCAGAAGGCGGAATCACGCGGGCCGGTAGCGGCATTCGACATGGAACTATTTAGCGCGATGCTTTTTGCCGGCGGTCACCGCGGGCGCCGATTCGGTCCAGCGCTTGACGATGTTGACCTCGATGCCGAACAGATCGAGCGCGCGGCCGACCGTCTGCGCAACGAGCTCGTCGACCGTTTTCGGGCGGCTGTAAAACGCGGGAACCGGCGGCATGATGATTGCGCCGTTGCGGGTCGCCTGGTCCATGAGCGCGATGTGCCCGGCATGCAGCGGCGTTTCACGGAACAAGAGAACGACGCGCCGGCGCTCTTTGAGACAAACGTCAGCGGCGCGCACGACCAGCTCGTCGTTATAGCAATGGGCGATTCCACTGAGTGACTTGACGGAGCAGGGCGCCACCAGCATCCCGGCGGTTTTAAACGAGCCGCTCGAGACCGCGGCGCCGATGTCTTTGTAGTTGTACTCGTGATGCGCGAGTTTGCGCACCATCGCTACGCTGTAATCGGTTTCTTCGATGATCGTCCGCGCGCCCGACGGCGTCAGAATTAAATGCGTTTCGAAGTCCGGCACGCGGCGCAATATTTCAAGTGCGCGAATGCCGTAGATGACGCCCGAGGCGCCGGTAATGGCGATGATGAGCCGTTGCATGGCGGAACCTCGCGGTGATTCATGACGATGCCGTTACATTGCCCGGTGCTGCGTCATCGTGTAGAGTTTGCGCCGATTGTAGCAGAATCGATTTTCCGTTCCGGCACACGCGCTGCGGCAAATATCGCGCGACGTTTCGTTTGATCTCAACCGCGGCTCATTCAAATTGATGGCAAATTTTCCGTTTCGCGTCGCGCGTCCGCTGCTGCACGCGCTTGATCCCGAGCGCGCGCATGGCGCTACGCTGTGGGCGCTCAGACATGGCCTCGCGGGCGCACGCGTCGCCGTCGACGAGCCGATTCTCGCCACGCGCGTATGGTCTCTTGAATTCAGCAATCCACTCGGACTTGCCGCGGGGTTCGACAAAGATGCCGAAGTGATGGAGGCGATGCTTGCGTTGGGATTCGGTTTCGTCGAAGCGGGCACGGTGACGCCCGAACCGCAGTCGGGGAATCCGCAACCGCGCTTGTTTCGGCTCGATGAAGACGGCGGCGTGATCAACCGCCTTGGTTTCAACAGCAAAGGCCTCGCCGCATTCGTAATTCGACTCAAGAAACGCCGCGAGCGCGGTATTTCGCGCGGCATCGTCGGCGCCAACGTCGGCAAGAACCGCGATGTCACCGACGCTGCTGCCGACTATGTAAAAGGCGTAGCGGCGGTGTGCGGCCTCGCCGACTATCTCGTGTGCAATTTGTCGTCGCCCAACACGCCGGGCTTGCGCGATTTGCAGGGCCGCGCGCAGATCGAGGAAGTGATCGGCCGCGTATTGGACGCGCGGCGGGCCGCGTGCGTCGACGGCGGCCGCATGCCGCCATTGCTGGTCAAAGTCGGACCGGACCTCGAAGAGAGTGAGATTCGCGATATTGCGGAAGTTGCGCTGGCGTCAAAAATTGACGGCCTGATCGTCGGCAACACCACGCTCGACCGGCCTTCGACGTTGCGTAGCCGCCACGCGCAAGAGAGGGGAGGATTGTCCGGACTGCCGTTGCTGGCCAAAGCCAACACCTGCCTTACCGAGATGTATCGGTTCACCGGTGGCCGCCTGCCGTTGATCGGCTGCGGCGGTGTTGCCAGCGGCACGCATGCCTATGCAAAGATTCGCGCCGGCGCGTCGCTCGTGCAATTGTATTCGGCACTCGTCTATCACGGCCCCGAATTGATCATTCGCATCAAGCGTGAACTCGCCGAGCGTCTGCGCGTGGACGGCTTCGAGTCCGTCGCCGATGCCGTTGGCGCCGACACGCGGTAAGTAGAGCGTAAAAAATCCATCGGCTTGCTTCATCTGCACGGTGGTTATAAAGTTGCTGCCGGTGTTCGTGCAAGTTAATTCCCTTCTCCGTGAAGCGAAACTTCCCATGCATATGATTCCTCGTGCGTTGAAGGTATTAGTCACTGCAATTTTTATAATATCGGCTACTGCTTCAACATTCGCGCAGGATTGGCCATCGAAGCCGATCACGCTCGTCATGGGATTTCCGGCGGGTTCGGGTGTCGACGTCGTTGCCCGCACGCTGCAGGAGTCGATCGAGAAGGCGCTCAATACACGCATCGTGACCGAATACCGCGCGGGCGCCGGCGGCAATATCGCCTCCGAATACGTGGCGAAAGCGCGCGCCGACGGCTACACGCTGTTACTCGGTACCGCGGCGACCCACGGCGTGAACGCGGCGCTCTATAAAAATCTGCCGTTTGACGTTGAAGCGGATTTCACGCCGATTGCACCGCTGGTCGATGTTTCGAACGTGCTTACGATCAATCCTGAAGTCATCGACGTGAAGACCGTCAAAGAATTCATCGACACGGTCAAGGCGAATCTGGGCAAATACAATTACGCGTCGACTGGCAATGGTACCGGCACCCACCTCGCCTTCGCTGAATTCAACGCGAAGGCCGGGCTTAACATGGTTCACGTGCCGTACAAAGGCGGCCCCGAAGCAATTCAGGGCGTGATCAAAGGCGACGTGTGCTGCATTTTCAACCAGGTGCAAACGATTATTCCGCACTGGCGTTCGGGGCGCGTGCGCCTGTTAGGTGTGTCAACCAGGAGCCGCGTCAATGCAGTGGCCGAGATACCGACCATTGCGGAAGCGGGACTGCCGGGATTCGAAAGCTACACCTGGTTCGGCTTGTTCGGCCCGAAAAGCCTCGACCCGCAAATTGCGAATGCCATTAACGCCGCGGTTCGTAAAGCACTGGAAACGCCCGCGATTCGTCAAAGACTTATCGCGCTAGGCAACGCGCCGCGCAGTGAAACGGTTGAGCAGTTCAAGGCGACGGTTAAAAACGATCGCGCCCGATGGACGGCTGTCGTCAAGACCACCGGCGCGACCATCGATTGAGCGGCGTCGCCGGGTGCCAGCCGGCTCGCCAACTTTAAATGTTTTACCTCTCGTCGCGCGTGCACGCGGCGCGGGATTTGACCGGAACCGTCGCATGTTGCTCGAACAGCCCGGCCAACTAGGCGCACTGCGGCTTAAAAACCGTGTCGTGATGGCGCCCATGGGCACCAACTACAGCACGACGGACGGCTTATCGACCGCGCGCGACAAGCTGTATTACGCCGAGCGCGCGCGCGGCGGCGTCGCCATGATCATGACCGAGGCGATGGTCGTCACCGCACAGGCGCGGCCGCATCACAACTCGCTGTGTTGTTATCACGATCGCTTCATTCCGGGGCTCGCGAGCATTGTCGATGCAATTCACGCGCACGACTGTTATGTGTTCGCGCAACTGAATCATCGCGGCGCGTTGCTGCGCCGTTCGGTGCTCAACATGGAGCCGGTCGGTCCATCGCCGTGGCAAAATCCGAACACCGGCGACGCCGTGCGGCCGCTGAGCGTCCCGGAGCTCATCGAAATTCAGAAATTATTTGTCGCCTCGGCAAGGCGCCTGGAGCAGGCCGGTTACGACGGCGTCGAGATTCACGCGGGCAATGGTTATTTGTTTCAACAATTTTTTACGCCGCGCATCAACCGGCGCACCGATCGATACGGCGGCTCGTTCGATAACCGCGCGCGCCTGCTGCTCGAGACCATCGAGCGCATCAAGCAGGCGCTGCCGGATTTTCCGCTGGTCATTCGATTGAGCGCTTCGGAGTTTGTCGACGGTGGCTACACCGAAGCCGAGATCGTCGAACTCGCGCAACGGCTCGAACGCGCGGGCGTTGCCGCACTCGATCTGTCGGGCGGCAGTAATGAAAGCCCGCAGTTGTCGAAGTACTGCATACAGCCGCCGTCATTCCCGCGCGGCTGCCTCGGTCCTTATGCAAAGCCGGTCAAACAGGCGGTCGGCATCCCGGTCTTCGTCGCCGGCCGCGTGGTCGATCCGGCGGATGCCGAGGCGCTGCTGCACGACGGCTGCACGGATTTTGTGTCGGTCGGCCGCGCGCTTTACGCGGATCCGCATTGGTGCCTCAAAGCGTTCGGCCAGGTTAAATCGCCGATCCGCAAATGCATTGCGTGTAATGTGTGCTTTGAGCGCCTGACGTTGGAGCAGGACGTTGCCTGCGTGCATAACGACTACGGTTAGATCGCGCGAGCGAAGCGAGCCGCGATCTGAACCGTTTGTTGGACAAGCCCGGTCCCGGAGTAAAGGCCGCGCCTCATAGAAAATATGTTTTTTGAATTGATCCCGGTTTGACGTTTTGCCGGGAATGCGGGAGT